>JAZOBX010000129.1:0-3612 GCA_045596205.1 Eubacteriales bacterium
ATGATCAATCGTTTTCTAAGACCCACAGGCCGTTTCACTACCCCGACGGTCCGTTGATGTGAAAAATCTCTTTTTTGCTCCACAAAAAAGAGCTACAAATTTTGCCGTTGGCAAAATTAGGAGTGAAGAGTGAAAAGTGAAGAGTTAAGAGGTTTGTTTGTCTGCGGCACGCAGACAAACAACAGGAGCAATACCGGAAATGTTGCCACCTTGGAGCAGAGAAGAAGGACTCATCAGCGCGCCTGTTGCCACAAACAACACACGGCCCAGTTCCCCTCTTTCTATCTTAGGCAGAAAGTGAGCAGAGAGCACAGATGCGGAGCAACCGCACCCCGACGCGCCTGCGTGGACGTCCTGGGTGTCATAGTCGTAGAGCAGCTTTCCACAATCAAAATGGTTGTTTTTGATGGAAACCCCCTCCTGATTTAGCATTTTTTCCAAGATAGAGGAGCCTTCCTTTGCCAAATCCCCTGTGATAATGGCATCGTAGTCTGTGGGGCGTTCGTCCCGCGCTTCAAAATAGCGGTGGAGACTGTCCACCACCGCAGGCGCCATGGCGGCGCCCATGTTGGAGGCGTCACGGATGCCGCTGTCCACAATGCGACCGGGCATCACCGCCTCTACCTCCACCCAGCCCCGCTTTTCTTTGGTCAGCAGAAAGCCGCCCCCTGCGGTGGCTGTCCATTGGGCGGTGGGAGGCCGCTGACAGCCGTATTCCAAAGGGGTTCGGTATTGCCGCTCGGCGGCGCAGTAATGGGAGGTGGTCAGCGACACCGCATAGCGGATGCCATGGGGAACAGACAGCGCCAACGCCGCCTGCATCAGCCCCTCTCCGCAGGTGGAGCAGGCGCCGTACAGACCCACGTAGGGGATGCCAAAGCCCATCAGTCCCTCGCTGGATGCCACGCATTGGTTTTGCAGGTCTCCCGCAAAGAGCATATCCACCTGGCGGTGGTCAAATTTTGCTTTGTTCATGAGCAGGGAAAAGACCGTGGAGGAAAGGCAAGCTTCTGCATGCTCCCAGGTGTCGCCTCCAAAACGGTCAGAAGGGTCGGAAAAGTCAAACTGTTTGCCCAGTGGCCCTTTGGCTTCTTCTGCTCCCACTGCCGAGGCAGATGCCACAATGCGGGGCGGATCTCTGAATAAAATGACGCTGTTTTTCATGTATCAGCCTCCAAACAAGGTAAAAAGATAATAAACAAGCCCCCAAAGAGAGCCCAGTAGGGTACTGTAAAGCAAAACAGGGCCCGCCACGGAAAAGACTTTCGCCCCAACGCCTAAAATAAAGCCTTCGCTTTTGCAGTCAATGGCAGGAGAGACCACCGCATTGGCAAAGCCCGTCACAGGCACAAGGGTACCCGCCCCCGCAAACTTGGCAATGCCGTCAAACTTACCAAAGCCCGTCAGCAATGCGGCAACAAAAATCAGGGTGATACTCACCACCGTCATGGCAATGCGGGGAGAAAGCCCCAGCCACTGGTAGAGAAAATACAGATCCTGCCCCAAAAGACAAATGCCGCCCCCCACCAGAAAAGCGCGGAGGGTATCCCGCACAACGGGAGATTTGGGCGGATGCTCTGCCGCCTTTACCCGCTTTTGTAGTTGTGTCATATTGTTTTTCTTCCTTCGTTTTTTTCAGTTTTCCACCCTTTGCAAAAAATATACTTGCATATCGCCTTTGTTTCATGTATAATAAAAAAGAAGATACAAAGCAAAAACTTCATATCTTCTTTTGATTTTGGCTATATGAGAAAACAACAGCCCATCAGGGCGCACGGATTTGATGCAGAAATTTTTGCTAAAGCCTCGAAGGCGCATTTCCTCTTTACCCTATACAACTTCTCGCGTTTTGCCTGCGAAGGCAAAACATATCGCTTGCCGAAGGCAAATATCGCGTTTTGTCAATATTGGCAAAACATATTTGCTACTTGGCGGGCGAACACGCCAAGTAACGCAAGATACCGCTAAGCGGTATGCGCTCTGTCCTTTAGGGCGAACGGATTTGATGCAGAAATACGAAAGCCCTTAAATAATATCACCTAAGTAATCGTATCCGTAAAACAGCGCAATATTTCTTGCCACAAAGAAAATCCCCAACCCCACAAGCCAGAATATCCAAGGGCGAAACCTGATTTTATCTAAGTATGCGGGGTTTTTTGTGATGACCGTCAGAATACCAAGGGCGTCATACCAAAGCAAAATTCCCAACGCAAACAGCAGGGGCGGATGACAGAAAAAGGCTTGCTTTAGCCGCAGACCCATCAGATGAGAGACGGCGCGGGTGCCGCCGCAACCGGGGCAGTAGAGTCTTAGCACTCTCACCATCACGCAGCCGCTATGGGGGAGCAGGGCGGAAATTCGCTTGGACACAAGCAAAAACGCCAGACAAAACAGCAGGGCAAACCCGTGAATGACCAGCATCTTCACAAGCAAAGCGCGTGATTCTTCTTTGGTAAGACGGTCCATGACAGCTCCTTTCTGCGGCTGTTTTCTTTGGTTTTCTTTTAGTATACATCATATTTATTAAAAATTCAACCCATTATACCCTATGGAGGTTCTAAAAATGTTTGACGAACAAAACAAAACAAACGAAAGCAACTACGGTCAAAGCGACACGGGCTACGGTCAAAGCGATACCTATCAGCCTCCCGTACAGCCCAAAGCCCCCGAAGCACCGGCGCCTGCGGTAGAGCCTGAAATTTTGTCTTCTGTCACCCCAGAACCGCAACCTACCCAGCCCGAAAAAGCAGAGCCCGAAACCGTAAACGGCGCAGAGCAGCCCCAAGCACCTAGCGGACAGCAAAGCTTTAACCAAGGGCAACCCAACGGCGGACAAAGCGGCACTTACTATGCTCCCGACGGCACCCCCAGAACAGGCTATCAGGGGCAGCAACCCTACGGCCAGCAGAACGGCGGTTACCAAGGGCAACCCAACGGTGGACAAAGCGGCACCTACTATGCTCCCGACGGCACTCCCAGAACAGGCTATCAGGGGCAGCAACCCTACGGCCAGCAGAATGGCGGTTACCAATCCCAAAACCCCTACAGCCAGCAACCCTATTACGGCAACCAACCTCCCTACCAGAACAGAGGCGTATACGGCAGACCCTTTAACACCACCAAAGACACCTTCGGCATCATTGGTCTTGTGTGCGGCATTTTCTCGGTGCTGGCGTGCTGCTGCGGCGGTTTACCCGGTATCGTGCTGGGAATTTTCGGCATCGTCTTTGCTTGCATGTCCAAAACCCGCAATTTCATCGATGAATTTACAGGTCTTGGCAGAGCCGCCCTCATTTTGGGCATTATCGGCATCGTGTTTGGCGTGTTCAACCTGGCAGTGGCGCTCCTGGTTCCCCAAGAAACCATCGACCAGATTCTAAACGAATACAGCCAGAATATGACGGGATATTCTAACGGCTGGGACGTCTGATAAAAACCATCGCTACATACTCAAGAAAAAGAGAGAAGATTTCGGATGAAACCGATTTCTTCTCTTTTTTTGGCTTGCGGTTATGCGCAAATCGGAAGCCCTTGGGCAAACGGATTTGATGCAGAAATTTTCGCTTGCGCCCCGAAGGCGTATTTCCATACGACGAGAGGAAGCAAACGGAA
>JAZOBX010000130.1:0-2761 GCA_045596205.1 Eubacteriales bacterium
GCGGTTTTTCCACCGACGCGGAAACGCTGGAAAAACTAAAGGACGTGCATCCCATTGTGGCGGATATTCTGGACTACCGCCAGGTAAATAAGCTACTCACCACCTATGCGGTGGGTCTGCCGCAGGCGGCTGATGAACAGGGCAGAATCCATACGGATTTTAAGCAGGCACTCACTTCTACCGGCAGACTCTCTTCCGCTGAGCCCAATCTCCAGAACATTCCCGTTCGCACCAAAATGGGCGAAAGAATGAGAGAGTATTTTATTACGTATCCAGATTACGTATTGGTAGATGCAGACTATTCCCAGATTGAACTGCGACTGCTTGCACACCTTTCGGGTGATGAAAAAATGATAGAAGCCTTCTGCCTGGGCGCAGATATTCACAGCCAGACGGCGGCGGCGGTATTTGGCGTGGCGCTCGAGGAGGTGACACCCGAGCTGCGCAAGCGGGCAAAGGCGGTGAACTTCGGTATTGTGTACGGCATGGGTGCGCATTCCCTGTCGGAAGACCTGCACATTCCCCAAAAGGAAGCCAAAGCTTATATTGACAGTTACTTTGCCACCTATCCGAAAATCGGACAGTATTTTGCGGATACCGTGGAAGACGCCACCGAAAAGGGATATACCGCTACCCTCTTTGGCAGACGGCGGTATATTCCTCAGCTGAAAGCCACCAAAGCCCTTGAAAAAGCTCTTGGCAAACGTCTTGCCATGAACAGCCCCATTCAGGGTACTGCGGCAGACGTGATGAAGCTTGCCATGCTACGGGTGTATGAACGGCTGAAAAAAGAAGTACCTGAGGCAAAGCTGGTGATGCAGGTCCATGACGAGCTGATCGTGGAAACGCCAAAAGACAAGGCAGAGCAGACGGCACGTATTGTCAAAGAAGCCATGCAGGAAACCGTTTCTCTGAAACTGCCCTTGATCGCCGATGCAGGGGTAGGCGAAAACTGGCTGAAAGCCAAATCATGAGGATATGTCTATGAATTTTTCGAACAGACCTTACGAGGGCATTCTTATTTGTACCGACTTTGACGGCACCCTTTCGTTATACAACGATATTCCCGCCCAAAACAGAGAAGCCATCGCAGAATTTTGCGAAAAAGGCGGATACTTTTCCATCAGCAGCGGCAGAGATGCCCCCTATTTGATGGAAAAAGCAGGGGGTTTGTTTAATTCTCCTCTGATTTGCGTAAACGGTACGAAAATCTACGATGTCAAAACGGAGCAAACAATTCTGTCTATGCCCATGGATAGCGACGCCATGACACCTTTGTTTTGGGAAGGGGCAGTCAAGCCCGTTGCCATTGAAATTGTTTTGGAAAACGGTTTTTGCGAAGGGTTCGTGCCAAGGGATGAAATTCTTTTTGACCGTTACAGAGGATACCCGATTCTGAAAATTGTGACGCTGTATCAATCGGAAGAAGATTGCCTTCTGGCAAAAGAGCAGCTTTCCCGCAACTTCCCTCAGTATCACTTTGTGAGAAGCTTTACAACAGGTCTGGAGCAGACCGCATCAAAGGCAGGCAAGGGCGTTTGTGTGAATGCCTTAAAAGCTTTTTTAGGAGCTAAAAAGACGGTGTGCATCGGAGACTTTGAAAATGATATTTCTATGCTTGAAGTGGCAGACCTTGCCTTTGCGCCACGCAATGCCCTGCCCGAGGTGAAGTCGATTGCTCACCGTACCCTTGGCTATGCGGGAGACGGCGCTGTGGCAGAAATGATCCGCCTTTTGCCCGAGCTTTTATAAGCAAATTGTTTACTTTTAAAAAATACCCCACCCATTTTGTGACATATTGGAGACAAATATGAAAATCGCCATTGTTGGCTCTCGCAACTTAACCGTCAATGCTCTGGAAAATTTTTTGCCCCCTGACACCACAGAAATCGTATCGGGTGGTGCAAGAGGCATTGACACCTGTGCGGAAAACTATGCAAGAAGCCATGGACTACGACTGACGGTCTTTTATCCCGATTACAACACCCACGGCAGAAAAGCCCCTTTGCTTCGCAATCACGATATTGTTAAATATGCAGACTGTGTGTACGCTTTTTGGGACGGTGTATCAAAAGGTACAGCGTATACGGTAGATCTCGCCAAGCAATACGGCAAACCCGTTCACGTGTTTCAGCTGATCGACGGACGGTTTGAAGAAGTGTTTACCTCCTTTACTTTATTATAAAAAAGGCTTATTTCTACACTTTATTGTATTTGATAGCAAATAAATAAGCAAAAACAATCTTTGCTATTACAAATTTTCATGTATGACCAACGCCAAATGCTCACAAATTTGGCGTTTTTTTGATTGTTCTTTTTGGCAATAGGCATTTTCTTTTTGCACATACTATAAAAAAAGAAGGAAGCCAAAGATGAAAAGAACAGCAATACGAAGAATACTGGCAATTGTAGCCACTGCAGGATTTTTGCTATGTCCTATGAAGATGTATGGACACACCGAAAACCCGACGCAGCAGCAAAAGATGGTGGCGCTGACCTTTGACGATGGGCCGCATCCCCGACACACGGATATGATTTTGGATATTTTGGCAAAGTATGAGATAAAAGCCACGTTTTTTGTGATCGGGCAAAATGCCGAGGCGTATCCCGAGCCCCTGCAAAGGGCATTTAAAGAAGGGCATGAAATTGAAAACCATTCTTTTGACCACAAAACCAAGGAAAAAAGCCCTATAGAGCTCAGAGAAAGCATTGAGGCTACCTCTTCTGTCATAGAGGGGCTGACGGGAAGGCGGCCTCGCTT
>JAZOBX010000131.1:0-3595 GCA_045596205.1 Eubacteriales bacterium
AGATTTATCTTGCCAACGTGGACTGGTCGATGAAGCAGAACTTTGCCGTTTGGCGTACCCGCACGGTGAACCCCAAAAAGCCGTATGCCGACGGAAAATGGCGCTGTGTGCTCTATGATATGGACTTTGCCATCGGGTATACCAACAAAAAGTATGACCATACCCAAAACTATTTCACCTACGTACAGCCCTACACCAAGGTGGCGGCTTGGTCCCAAAATAATACCATTTTGTGGGGTCTCAAAGACAATCCTATGTTTATCGAGCAGTTTGCCCTGACCTTTATGGATATGGCAAACGTGAACTTTAACGCAGACAAAGCCAATGCGGAGCTGAATGCTCTGCTGAACCTTTACGCGCCCAATATTGTGAAGTATTATCAGCGCTATGACGGCTACTCTTCTTCAGGCGCCGCCCGCGATGAGAAATCCTACTGGCAGAGAGTGGCATACTTCCCCACTTTCTTTACTGAACGCTACACTTATGCTGTAACACATCTGAAAGAACAGCTGGGTATTACCACGGATTTGGAATATCTGACCGTATCTAAATCTGCGGGCGGCTCGCTTATGGTGAATACCACTTGTCCCACCGAAGAAAACAACAAGAGAGTATCGCTCAAATACTTTGGCGGTCAGTTTATGACAGTAAGGGCGGTGGCAGAGGAAGGCTACCGTTTTGTGGGCTGGGAGGTATCGGGTATTACGGTAACAGACCTTACGGCAGACACGCTTTACTTCACCATGCCTGACGGTACGGTCAACGTGCGCGCCATTTTTGAACCTATAGAAAGCTAAGAAAATAGAATCCTATGAACCAATTTGACACTCCACAGCAAAGAAAACAAAATACGTCTCTTTTTGGGACGCTGTTTGGATTTATCATTTTACTGTTTGCAGGCAGTTTTATACAGACCGTTCCCATTTATGCCGTGGTCTACCGTATGCTTTATCCTTGGATGAACGAAATGACGGAAAAGATGCTCAGCGGTAGTATCACGGTAGAGGAAGCCATGCCCCTAATGGAAAAAACGGTATATGCCATCTCGGAGCATCCTATTTGCCTTGTGGCTTCTCTTGTAGGCACCATGGGGATCATTGGGGTTTGCCTGTATTGGTGCTGGGGTGTGCAAAGACGTCCTTTGTCGTTTATGGGCATACGGAAAGAAAAGGCTGTTCCCCATTACCTGCTCGGCATCGCCGTTGGATTTGTGATGTTTGCGGCTGCCATTGGCATCTCTGTGCTGAGCGGCGCGGCAACGGTTTCCCGCGCAAAAGAGTTTAGCTGGGCATATATCGGTTTATTCTTCTTCGGTTTTTTGATTCAAGGGCTGGAAGAAGAACTGTTGCTCCGCGGGTATCTGATGAATTCCCTCAGAGGGAGAATGTCCCGCTTTGGGGCGGTGATGCTGTCTTCTCTTATGTTTGGGTTGCTCCACATGGGCAACCAAGGGATCACTTTCCTTGCCCTGGCGAATCTGACGCTGTTTGGCATTTTTGCTGGCATCTATTTTATGCGCACCAACAGTATCTGGGGTGTGGCGGCGATCCACTCGGTCTGGAACTTTGTGCAAGGGAATTTCTGGGGCTGTTCGGTGAGCGGAATGCCGCTCTATGACAGCATTTTTGTCACGACGATGGCACCCGACAGAGCCACCACAAACGGCGGCGCCTTCGGGCCTGAGGGCGGCCTTGGGGTCACCATTGTATTGACGGTGGGGATTTTCCTGCTACTCTGGTCTGCCATTCCCTCGGAAAAGAAAAAGCAAAAGACGTAAAATACAAAAGGAACGAGAAAACACAAGCGGTTTTTCCGTTCCTTTTTCTTTGGTACGGGAGAGGAGATACGCTCATATAATGAAAAGGTAAAGATTTCAAACAAAGCCGAGCTGGAGAATATATGAAACAACTTCTATTATTTGGGGGGAAGCCTCTTGTTGGTACGGTGGAGGCGGAGGGAGCGAAAAATGCGGCGTTGCCCATTTTGTTTGCTACTTTGCTGGGGGCAGACGTGTCTACCCTGAAACGGTTGCCCTGCATCGGAGACGTGGGCATCGTACTGTCGATACTGCGGGAAATGGGAGCAAGGGTTTCCCTGCCCTCGCCCCACGTGGCGATCATTGATACAGCCCCTTGCCAATATCCCAAAAAACCGCTTCAAAATGCCGATAAACTACGGGGTTCTCTCTATCTGCTGGGGGCACAGCTGGCGCGGTTTGGAGAGGCGTTTTGCCCCTTTCCCGGGGGATGCAATTTAGGGGTGCGCCCCATTGACCAGCATCTGAAGGTGTTACACGCCATGGGCGCGGATATTTCGCTCTTAAAAGAAGGCGTGAGCATACGGGCAAGACAGCTTCTGGCAACGGAATTTACCTTTGAGGTGGTGTCGGTGGGGGCGACGGTCAACGGTATTTTAGCGGCGACCCAAGCCAAAGGCACAACGGTACTGCACGGCGCGTCAAGAGAGCCCCACGTGGTGGACGTGGCAGACTATCTCTGTAAATGCGGTTGCCACATTTACGGAGCAGGAGAAGACACGGTTTATATTGAAGGGGGATTCCCGATACACGGCGCCACCCACACGGTGGTGGGAGATATGATGGAAGGGGGTACTTACCTCATGGCAGGGGTGGCAACCGGCGGTTGCGTGACCGTCCGCGGGATTACGCCAAGCCATTTATTTTGCCTCAGAGACGCGCTTTTGGATATGGGGGCAGAGGTGACGGCAACGGATGACAGCATGACCGCCAAAGCAGGAAAAAGGTTGCTTCCCATTCATCTCACCACAGGACCTTATCCCGATTTCCCTACCGATCTCCATCCGCCGATGACGGCCCTTATGGCAAAGGCAGAGGGGATGAGCAGTATCAAAGAAACGGTTTGGCGAGAGCGGTTTCGCTATTTGCCACAGCTTTGCCGCATGGGGATGCGGGCAACAGAAAAAGACGCCACCCTGGATATTTACGGGGGTGAGCGTCTGAGAGGGGCGGTAGTGGAAGCCACAGATTTGCGCGGAGGGGCGGCGGCGGTCGTGTTGGGGCTTATGGCAGAGGGCATGACGGTAGTAGAACAGGCGGATATCATTTTCCGCGGATATGAGCGAATTGCGGAGAAATGCAAAGCCCTTGGAGGTACGGTGATAGAACGAAAAGGGGTTTAGGGATGACGCCTTTTGCGGCTTGTTTTTTCTTTTCCCGCCATGCCGCCTGCTGTGGCAAGGAGCATGACCAGAGGATAGGACAGCCAACGCATCCATCCCACGGCGGTGGGATCGGGTTCTATGACAAAAGAGAGAGAAATGAGCAAAACGCAAAACACAAAGCCTGCCATCACGCCGATGCTCGCCCCTTGACGGCGGTAAAACTTGGCGCAAAAGAATCCCGCCCCAAAACCGCACAGCAGAAGGGCGACCAAGGCGAGGGGCAACAGCATTTTGCCGGGATCTTTGCTTTCCAGGGCGATTTTGGTCATGACGAGTAACAAAACAGCGGTTGCCAGCAGGTTGACAGCGCAGCCGCAGAGTAAAGAACGCCAGAGGTGAGGCTCGGCGTTTTTTCTCTTTTTGGGGGATTTTTTCATGAGACTACCTCCTTTTT
>JAZOBX010000132.1:0-6763 GCA_045596205.1 Eubacteriales bacterium
ACTTCTCTGTGCTTGATCTTGGTGATGATCTCGGTTTCTTTTTCCACCTTTTGCTGGGAAGATACCAAAATCACCGAATAGCCGTATTTGCTGGCTTCATCCTCTACGTAATACGCCAGCTTGGCAAAGAAAGGATGGCTGATCACAGGAACGAGCAGAGCAATGATACGGGTTTCGTTTTTGCGGAGGCGGAAGGCCATGTTGTTGCGCGAATAGTTCAGCGCCTTCATGGCTTCCAGCACTTTTTTGCGGGTCTTTTCTCCAACGGATTTTTCGTTGTTGATGACTCTTGAAACCGTGCCGACACCCACGCCCGCATATCTGGCTACGTCTTTAATGGTTGTTTCCATAGTTTTATTCCCTTCTGAAAGCCTTTGCAGTCTTTTGCAAGGCATCACTCGTTTTGGGTTATTCCACCGTAACGGTTACGGTATGGGTGCCGTTGATCACAACGGTATTGATCTCTTCTGTCAGAAGGTCTGCTCCAATTGTCAGTGTCAGATTGTAGACGGTGTATTGCTGAGGGGTAAGCGGTTTGCCGTTAAGGGTCACGGTTTCCACCTTCACACCGCCCAGATAGATCACTGCGTTACAACCCTTTTGCAACATCAGGTCTTGCAGTACCGTTTGAGGGACGGCGGTGACGGTAACGGTAAATTCGTACGCGCTGGCATTGCTGACCGCTTTGAAGGTATAGGTACCAACGGAAAGCAATTCAAAATATTTCGCATCAATGATCAGATTTCTGCCCACGGTGGTGTAGAATGCGCCGTCCACCTTGGTGTTGGCAAGGGTCTTGTTGTAAAGAGAGGTGATCATCTGCTTGGAGTCGCCTACAACGGTCAGAGCGCCTGTGCCGGAGTAGGTATATTGGCTGTTAAAGTTCACAACGGATTTGAAGGTGGCCTTGCCCGAATATACGTTCAGACCAAAGCGGCCTTCGGTGGGTTCGTTTGCGCCAAGAACCGCATCGATAGCGAGGGCGCCGTTGATATAGGCTTTGATAGAAGTGCCTTTGGCTTCCACTCTCAGCACCACGTTGCCCGTATCGACGTGGGGGGCGTGGGCTCTGCCGATCTCACCGCGAGGAGACCACATCTTCACGATTTTTTCATTGTTATCGTAGTTAAAGATGATATAGTCGCTCATGTCTTCGGTGGCTCTGAAGATAAATGCGGCGGCAATGGCTTCCAGAGAGAAGGTTACGGAGCAGTTAAAGTCGGATGCAACCGTGTCAGAGAGAATGTAGCCGTCGCCTGCGGGAATACCGGCAACAATTTCATTGCCCTTTCCAAGCCAGTTGCCCGACACGATGCCGTCTGCCGCAAAGGGAATGTCGGTTTCGGGGCGGCTATCGTATACGGTGATGTCCACTCGTTTTTTCTGGTTGCCGCAGGAGGCGATGAGCGTGGCTTTGCCCGCTCTCAGCTTACGGATCATCACGCCGCCTGCGGTTTCTTCAAGAGCTACCGTGTCGCTACCGCTTTCCACAGTCCAGACAATGTCCTGACCCGAGGTGGAATAAGCGGTCACCAGCTTTTCGGTGGCGATGGTGGTGTCCAGCTCAACGGCTTCTTCGCTGACGTAGAGGACGGTTTCGCCGTCTACTACCTCACCCGTGCGCCAGACGGAAGCAATTTCGTTTACCACAAGGTGTTCCACGGTCACTTCACCGCTAACCGCCAATTCCGCTTTCACAGAATAGGGGGAAGCCAGGGTCAGTACGTAGAAAGGAATCTTGAAGTCGTCGCAGAACACTTCCACACCGCCGTTGTCGGAGAGGATATAGAAGGTTTGTCTGCCCTCGCTTCTGGGGCCTGAGGTGAATTTGAAATGATAGTCTTTGATGCTAAGCCCCGCAGAGGAAGCAAAGCGGCGGTCAACGTAGTAGCCGTCTTCGGCATTCCAGCCGATTTCCGTATATTCATCGGCGCTGACGTTGATTTTAATGGAAATAGATTCATTTTGGGGGTTGTTGACCTCAAGCAGCATTTCAAAGACGTGGGTATTGACGTCACTGAGGAGATTTTCGCTGAGCAGATTGACGGTCTCGCCGTTGACGGTCAGTACATTCTCTTTGGTGAATGCGGTGCTGTCCTTGACAATGGGCGTCTGGGTCAGAAGATACCCTTCGCCTTCCGCCGCCAAGCCCCAAACAACGGGGATGGTCATACCGCTACCGTTCCAGACTTTTCTGGCGTTGGCGTAAATACCGCTGTCGGTATGCGCAGGCACACCTGCAAACCAGCTGATAGAAACGGTTTTGCTGAAGTAATCGCTGCTCTCGTCTCTGATGCTGAAGGTCTGGGTGGCGTAGGAGTCGGGACCGAAGTCCATTTTTTGAATATCGGCGGGGTCAATTGCGCCGCCGTCTTTGTCGGTAAAGATAATGCTTGTTCCGTCGTAGGTCATTTTACCCACGATATATTCTCTTGCGGTCAGGGTCAACACGGTGTAGATCTCACCGTCATCAGCCGTGAGAGTAACCACGTCGGGACATTCAGGCGCAATGGCGCTGAACTGCCCTGCATAAGACCAATCCAGCAGGTTGTCGGATTTCATGAACCAGACCTTGTTTTCCTGCTGACCTGTGACCACCATGCCCCATACGGTGGTTTTTCCGTCTTCCACTTTTACGGGGAACACCTTGGGGTCGCGGCAAGCCACTTTATGGAAGATGCCGTCAGCGGCGGTGGCAACCGTCTGGGGAATCAGGCGGCGCTTGGTCCAGGTCATACCGCCGTCGTCGCTGGACATGATCATCTGGTCCTGCATACCGCCGTCGCGGGTGTAGAAGGCAATGATGCCGTTGCCCTCGCCTTCGGGGAACCAGTTCAGCGCATCAATGGCGGCGCTGTCGCCTTCTCTGTATTCATAAGCAGAGCCCGACCACATATAGCCCGCGCCCGTGCCCCAGTCCTCATCGGGGAACAGACAAATGGGAAGCAGCTCCCAATGGGCAAGGTCCAGGCTTCTGGCGTGACCCCAATACATATCGCCCCAATAGTTGTTAAAGGGATGGTGCTGATAGTAAATGTGGTAGTAGCCATCGTAGTAGATTAGACCGTTGGGGTCGTTGTTCCAATGCGCATACTGGGAGAAGTGGTATTGGTTACGGTAAAGCTCGGTATAAAAAGAGTAATCGCTCTTGCCGTAATAGATGTCGGCAAACTTGACTTTGGCATGAAAGCAATTGTAGCCGATGCTGCCGCCGCCGTAGGACACGCCCTCGGGCAGAAGCTCCAAGCTGTTCAGGTCAACGGTCTTATCAATACCAAAGCGGCGGATATTGTCTGCATAAAACTCTGCGTAAACGCCGTCTGCTTCGGGAGTGATGACCACTTTCAGCTGTACCTTGTCAATGGTTGCCACCTTTGCGCCGACCAGACGGGCTTCGCTGTCGGTCATTTTATCGTTGCCGATAAAGTAGTCGGTCAGCAGTTCCACAGCAGAGGTCTGACCGCCCGAGACGGTAAAATACAGCAGCTTCACACGGTTTGCCTGTCTGTCTATATTGAAGACCCAGTAGTGGGAGCCGTCTTCTGCGCCAAAAGCAAGTCCTGCCGCCACGCCCAGTTCAAAAGAAACGGTAGCCGTATAGACGAACTTTTCTTCTGCGCCGTAGGTGACGTCAGAGAGCGTAAAGCTGTCGGACTGGCTTTCCATCTGCACGTCGTTTGTGACAGGCTCGTAGTCGGTGATATCCTCAAAAATGTTGTCACCGTTGTTGCCGCTGTCCTGATTTCCGCCTGTGGTACCTGTGGGCGCGGTGGTGCTTGTGGTACCGCCTGCAGTTGTGGTTGTGGTTTTCTCGGAGCCGCAAGCCACCATTGAGAAGCACATGACCACAATCAGAAGCAGACTGATAATGCTATTTGAAATTTTCATGATTACCCTTTCCTTTACTTCTTAAGATATGTACGTATAGTGTCTACGTCAGGGAGATGGTCAATGGCGCCGCGTCCCGTGGTGTTCAGCGCGCCTGCAATGTTCCCGTAGCGCAGAGCAGCATCCAGTATCTGCTCTGTCAGCGGTTTTCCTACATTATTATTTAATACGGACAGCGCGCCTGCAAAAAATGCGTCTCCCGCGCCCGTGGTGTCCACGGGGTCTACGTGGATGGTGGGAATTTGGTTACGCTTGCCTTTGTATCTCCATTCGCTGCCGTTTTTGCCCAATGTCACCAGCACCAATTGATCGGTGAGGGTAGCGACGTATTCTTTGCCAAAGGTCACCACCTCGTCTTCGGAGAATTTCACAATGTCTGCCGCCGCCAGAATCTTTTTGTAGGTTTTTACGGCGCTTTCCTTGTCTCTGAAAATGTCGGTGCGGTAATTGACGTCAAAGGCAACGGTTTTGCCAAGCTTGTGGGCGCGCCCGATGATATCCAGCGCATAGTCCACGCAGTCTGCATCTGCCAGCATCAAAGAGCCGATGCAAACAATGTCTGCCCTCTCCAGCAGTCCATCGTCTACGGGGGGCATACGGTAGTCTGCCGTGTGCTTGCGGTAGAAGCAGAAGGATCTCTCCCCTTCCCCATTCAGCTCTACGAACGCCAGGGTGGTGTTGCGGTCCTTGTGCTGATGGATATAGGCGGTATCCATGCCAAAGTCCTTGGCGTAGCGGATGAGATACTGACCGATCAGGTCGTCCCCCACGCTGCCTACAAACTGCACCTTGGCGCCAAACTTTTTTAGCGCGCACGCCACGTTAAAGGGCGCGCCGCCTGCTTTTCTTTCATAGGTTGTGATTCCGTTTTTCTCCTCGCCGATCATATCGGCAAGGATTTCACCAATGCAAATTAACAATTTACACCTCCGATTGTTGGGGTTGTTGTTCTTTTTGGCGGGTATAAAGTTGATTTTCCTTTACCACGAACAAAATGGCTCTTGCCATCAAAATAACGAAGAACAGTACCAGCGGCAGGGTGGTCATCAGGTTGCGCCCCACGAAAAATGCCAGTACCACGGCGCCCACGGCGGCAAACGCCCCCGCGCACCACAGAAAAGAGCCTACCGCCTTGCACATGGCTCCAAGAGAGGAAATGCTGTCCACCCCCTGCAGTTTGAGCAGTGAATACGCCAGCAGCGTTGCCACCAGCAGCATCAGCGCGATAAAGGGAATAAAGGAGATCATATTGATGACGTGGGCATAGACCAGCAAAAACGAGTTTGCGCCAAAGGCGGATTTGATGAGTTGGTCTGCCGCTTGCTCTGCCCCGTCGGTTGTTGCCCCCTCTTTTACCAGCAGACCGTTTTCGGTGTTGCTGTAAAAACCGTAAAAGGAAACTTCCATTCCGCCCTCTGTGGCAAAAGAGCCTGCCAGGTAATCGTCAAACACGAAGAGATAGCGGCTCTCGCCTCCGCGGATATATTCATGGTAGTAATAATTGCGGAGCAGGGGCACCTTGGAGCTGCTTTCGTAGGCGGCAATGGAGGGATAATAGTTTACAAAATAGAGCTCATACACGGCGCGCATATAGGCGGGCTGTGTGAGTTTGCCCTCCTGCCACTCTTTTTGGAGCTGCTCGGTTTTTACCTTTTGCTCTTCGCCCAGCCCCATAAGGTAATCCGCAAAGCCCTGCACCGTCTCCTCGGTCAGCACCAAGGCATCGCCGGTATATCTGATCTTAAAATCAAAATTCAGCCTTGCCACCTCGCTGAGCGTCAGGTACTCTTCATAGGAGATTTTTGTTGCTTTGCCGTCGTTTGACAGGCAATAGGCTTCGATTTCCGCCAAGGTATCGGCGGGGCGCAGGTCTACCACCACTTGGTAATCGCCTGCCGAATAGGCGTCTTTGTCCTCTTCCCTTTCAAGGGTGTTGACAAGAAGCCCCTCTGCAAAATCACCGTTTGGCAGTTTCACCTTCAGGTCGCCGTCCAAAATCTCTGCCGCAATGCGTTTCTCCGTATCCGCATTGGCAAATACCCGATGCACCGTTTCTCTGAAAGCGGTGGAGCGGTTGTAATGAACGGGGAAAGGCAACGTCTCCGCGCCGATACACCCTGCGCAAAGCAATGCCAACGCCAGAACAAAGCCTAAAAATACGTTCGTATAGCCTCGCTTGGTGCTTTCTTTCGCCCTTTGGTGGGAAAAGAAGCCAAGACAGAAGCATTTCAGCCATTTTTTCATTCTTATTTGTTACCGTATTCTCTGGACATAATGGAAAGCTCGGTTTCCTTGTCGAAGAGATGCACGAACCGTTCGCTGAAATTGACGCAAACGGTGTCACCGGGTCTGAGGTCGTTTCTTTCGGGCACGCTGACGATAAAGTCTTCGCTCTTTTCGGTGAGACGGACAAACAGCTGGGTGGTGTTACCAAGCACTTCCTTAATGGTCAGACAGGTCTTGATGCCCTTTTCGTCTACCTTAACGTTTTCGCCTCTGATGCCCAGATATACGCTGTGGGGGTTGCCGTCCAGATATTTCGCATCAACGGTGCGAAGCTCTGCCAGTTGCAGTTTCATGCTTTGCCCGTCAGCAAAGGTCACGGCAAGGGTGTCGCCCTCTTTTTGTATTTCCACGTCAAAGAAGTTCATCTGGGGTGTGCCGATAAAGCCTGCCACAAACTTGTTTTCGGGATAGTCAAACAGGTTGGTGGGAGTGTCGATCTGTTGGATGACACCCAGCTTCATCACCACGATACGGGTACCCATGGTCATGGCTTCGATCTGGTCGTGGGTGACGTAGATAAAGGTGGTGTTGAGCTGATGATGGAGCTTAACGATTTCCGCTCTCATGGCGGTTCTCAGCTTAGCATCCA
>JAZOBX010000133.1:0-2657 GCA_045596205.1 Eubacteriales bacterium
TCTTTCTCGGTATTGTAATTCACCGAGTCGGACTTCATCTCGTAGGTCTCATTCTTCATCTCCACGCGGTCCATAATTTTTCTTCCATTTGGGTAACCTGGGTTTCCAGCCGTCTTACATAGTCGGTAAAGTCTTTTTTGGCGTAGGAAGGGGCGGTGGTGTAGACTGTATACGTCGATTCCATGGTTTTTATATACTGTTCCACGTCCAGTCTGAACGAGGTTGCCCCAAACCAGAACCGTCCGTCTTTCAGCGCGCTGGCTAAGTTCTTTACGCGTACCATTCGTTTGTGGAGTTGTTCATACGCCGCTTTATATTCTGCTAAAGTCATTTTCGCTTCTCCTAAAATGCAAGATTGCTTCGTATATTCATCATAGCAAGAAATCGGCGCTTTGTCAAGAAAAACCAAATGCGTATCGCATTTTTAGCGCAAAAGCGCCGCAATTTTGATATCATGATAGTATGATATCACTTTTTAATAAAACTCTCGCATTGGCTGGTGAAAAATGCTGTTTTATTGTATAAAGTCAAAGGGAAGCATAGAGCATATCTATACTTCCCTATTTTTGGATGAAATGCACCTTCGGTGCATGAAATGAAACACAGAATGCTTCATGAAAATGATGATAAAACCGTCATGAAATAAAATAAATCCCTACATGAGCGAAGGTCATTTCACAAATCCCGCAAGGGTTTTATTTCATTGATTAAGTGTGGTAAAACGGCACTTAATCCAAGGGCTTCATGGTGGGAAACAGCAGCACGTCGCGGATGGAGGCGCTGTCGGTCAGCAGCATGACCAGACGGTCCACGCCAAAGCCCAGGCCGCCCGTGGGGGGCATGCCGTATTCCAGAGCGGTGAGGAAGTCCTCGTCCACTTGGGCAGGGGTGTCGGGATTTTCGGCGCGTTTGGCTTCCACTTGGGCTTCAAAGCGCTGTCTTTGATCAATGGGGTCGTTCAGCTCGCTGAAGGCGTTGCCAAATTCGGTGCCGCAGATGAAGAACTCAAAGCGTTCGGTAAAGGCGGGCTCTTCGGGCTTGCGCTTGGCAAGAGGGCTGTTGTCTACGGGGTAATCGTAGATGATGGTGGGCTGCACCAGCTTGTCTTCCACAAAGGCGTCAAAGAGTTCAACCAGCACCAGACCCTTGGTGGCGTTTTTCGCCACTTCTACGTTGAGGGAGGCGGCAACGGCTCTGGCTTCCTCGTCGGACTGCCAATCGTAGTAGTCCACGCCTGCATAGCGCTTCACCGACTCTGCCATAGACATTTTTTCAAAATGGCTCAGGTCAATTTCCACGCCCTGGTAAGTAATGGTGGTAGAGCCGCAGACTCTTTCTGCCAGACGGGGATAGAGCTCTTCCACCAGCGCCATCATGCCCTTGTAGTCAGTGAATGCCTGGTACAGCTCAACGGTGGTAAATTCGGGATTGTGCTTGGTGACCATACCTTCGTTGCGGAAGATTCTGCCCACCTCGTATACACGGTTCATACCGCCCACGATCAGGCGTTTCAGATACAGCTCGGTTTCAATACGGAGCACCATGTCCATATCCAAGGTGTTGTGGTGGGTGTAGAAGGGACGGGCGTTTGCGCCGATCTCAAAGGGGGTGAGAATGGGGGTGTCCACTTCCAAAAAGCCCTTTTCGTCCAGGTAGGCACGGATCTCACGCAGGATAGCGGAGCGCTTCACGAAGGTGTCCTTCACTTCGGGGTTGGCAATCAAGTCCACGTAGCGTTGACGGTAGCGCATATCGGTGTTGGTCAGGCCGTGGAACTTTTCGGGCAGGGGCAACAGAGACTTTGCCAGAAGCTGAATCGACTCTGCATGAACGGAGATTTCCCCCGTTTGGGTCACAAACACAAAACCGCTGACGCCGATAATGTCGCCCACGTCCCATTTTTTGAAAGAGGCGTAAATCTCCTCGCCCACGTCGTCGCGGCGGACGTAAAGCTGCATTTTACCGCTATCGTCCAGAAGATGCACGAAAGAAGCCTTCCCCATCACACGGCGGCTGACCATTCTGCCTGCAATGCGCACGCGTTTGCCTTCCTTGCCTTCGTCGGGGTTGTGTTCAAATTCGTCAAAGTGGGATTTGATATATCCGCTATCGTGGGTCACGTCATATTTGGTAATGAGGAAAGGGTCTTGCCCTGCCGCCACGAGATTTGCCAGCTTTTCACGGCGCACCGCCAGTTCGCTGGTGCTGTTTTGGTTTTGGTTTTGCTCTGCCATTTCGGTTACCTTTCTTTTGTATTTTGGGAGTCGTTATCGCTAAAAAATGCGCGACATGGGGCGAAAACGGATTTTTTATCTATCTACCTTTTTCACTTCCAGATGCATCACGCTGCCACTCGGAAGAACGGCTTCCACCACGTCACCTACGCGAGAGCCCATAAGAGCTGCGCCGATGGGGGACACGTCGGAGATTTTGCCGCTGAAGGGGTCGGCTTCAAAGGAACCGACGATATGATAAATTTTGGATACTTTCTTGTCCTGATTGAACACTTCCACGGTAGAGCCTACGCCTACGACGGAGGAGTCGATCTGGCTTTCGTCAATGACCTGGGCATTGGCAATCAAGGCCTCCAGCTCAGCGATACGCTGGGCGATTTTGCCCTGCTCGTTTTTGGCTTCGTCGTATTCGCTGTTTTCGGA
>JAZOBX010000134.1:0-2456 GCA_045596205.1 Eubacteriales bacterium
CACAGAACGACATGGCTACGATCCGACTTGTGGTTTTTTACTTTATGGATCCCGATAGTTGGATACTTTTACTGATTTTTGGCGTGCTGGTGTTGCTCAGCGCCTATTTTTCCGCCTCGGAAAGCTCTTTGCTTGCCGCCAATGCCATTCGTCTCAAAAACGCCGCAGCGGAAGGCAATAAGAATGCCAAAATTGCAGTACGGTTGATGGAACGCTACGACCGTATGCTCACTACCATTCTGATCGGTAACAATTTGTGCAACCTTGGATGCGCATCTGTTGCCACAATGTTTGCCATTCGTCTGTTCACCCAATTGCGAGGAGGAGATGTGGAGGATATTGCTACCACCGCTGCCTCTCTTGGCACCACCGCGGTGCTGTTCTGCTTTGGCGAAATGCTTCCCAAGTCCCTCGCCAGAGAGCATGCCGACGGGTTGTTTTTGCGCTTGGCCCCTTCTCTGCGCTTGATGTCGTTTTTGCTTTCTCCCTTTGTGTTTATGTTTTCATGGATCAGCGCCCTTCTCCGCCATATTTTCGGCGCAGAAACCGAGCCCACCGTGACCGAAGAAGAACTGTCCACTTTGATTGAAACCATTGAAGAAGAAGGCGTCATTGACGAAGACCAAAGCGAACTGCTCCAGTCTGCTCTGGAATTTTCCAAAACCTACGTGGCAGACGTCCTTACCCTCCGCGACGACGTGGTGTATCTGGACGTGAGCATGAGCAACCGCGAAATTGCCGACAGGATCATTCAGAGCCGTCATTCCCGTCTCCCCGTGTGTAAAGGAGACTTGGACCACGTGCTGGGCGTGCTGGTGATCCGCGATTTCCTGAAACGCTATGTGAAAGATCCGAATGTAAAGGTCGAATCCCTGCTCAGACAACCCTATTACGTGTCTCTGGACAGCACGATTGACGATCTTTTCAGCGAAATGAGCCATAACCGTTTTTATATGGCCATTGTAAAAGACCAAAACGAGAATACCGCAGGTATTGTCACCATTGAAGATTTCCTGGAAGAGTTGGTCGGGGAAATCTTTGACGAAGACGACGTGGTGGACGATACCTTTATGAAGCTGGGCGGAAACCACTTTGAAGTCAGCGGCGCCTGCGTCCTTGGCGAAATGTTCCGCCGTATGCGTTACATCCCTGAAAAACCCCTACCTACCACCATGCCCGTACACGTATGGGTGCTGGAGCGCCTTGGCCATGAGCCCGAGGAGGAAGAAGAGTTTACCTGGGAAGACCTGGAAGTCACCGTTTCCTCCGTGGAAGAAGGCAAGCTTCGTAAGGTGATTGTGAAATGGAATATTCCCGAACTGGAAATTGCCCCTCCTGAAGAGGACGAGGCTCAGGAGAAAGGGGGTAACGAATAATGGTACAAAATATCATTTTCATTGCCATTCTGACTTGCTTTTCCGCTTTCTTCTCTTCCTCAGAAACAGCCCTGTTTTCTCTTAATAAGCTTCGCCTTGAAAAGCTGGCAGAAGAAGGGAAAAAGACAGCAAAGGTGGCAAAATATTTGACCGATCATGACAAAATTACACTGTCAGGTCTGCTGATCGGTAACAATGTCG
Organism: Eubacteriales bacterium; assembly: GCA_045596205.1. Taxonomy (GTDB): domain Bacteria; phylum Bacillota; class Clostridia; order Oscillospirales; family CAG-272; genus UBA1740. The sequence goes on from JAZOBX010000134.1 coordinate 1,578, forward strand.
TTAACATTGCTGCATCTTCTCTGATGACGGTACTTGTGCTTGAGCTGATGCCCCAAAATGCCGCTCTTGCAGGTACGGTGGCAACCTTGACCATCACCGTTCTGATTCTGATTTTCGCTGAGATTGCGCCGAAGATCATTGCCAAAAAGAAGGCTTTGTCCTGGGCGTGCGTAGTGGCTTATCCCATGTTTGCCATCAGCATGGTGCTGTTCCTGCCCGTTACCCTGATCGTCCTTGGCTTTGTCAATCTGGTATCTAAACTCTTCCGCAAAAAAGAAGAAGCTCCCACCATGACCGAAGAAGAACTGGTGACCATGATTGAAACCGCCGAAGAGGAAGAGGTACTGGACGAGGAGCAAAGCGACCTGCTCCAATCCGCTATGGACTTCTCCGATACCACCGTAGAAGACATTCTGGTGCCCCGTATCAATATGGAAGCCTTCGATATTGAAGACGATTACGAGGAAATCCTTGAGCTGGCAACGAGTACCCGTCATTCCCGTCTGGTGGTGTATGAAGACACCGTAGACCACGTCATCGGCGTTTTGTCTCTCAACCGTCTGTTCCGTGCCATGGCGAAAAAACGCGGCAACGTAGACATTCGTACCCTTCTGGTTGAGCCCTTCTTCGTGCATAAAACCATGAAACTGCCCACCCTTTTGTCCCAGATGCGCAGTCATCAGGTGCAAATGGCCATCGTCCTTGACGAATACGGCGGCACCATGGGTATTGTGACCATGGAAGACATTCTGGAAGAAATCGTTGGCGATATCTGGGATGAAACCGACGATATTGAAACCGAAATTATCTCCACAGGTGAAGGCATCTACCACGTAGACGGCCTTACCAACATTTACGACTTCTTCGCCCATATTGACA
>JAZOBX010000135.1:0-4452 GCA_045596205.1 Eubacteriales bacterium
AATTACTGACCCGCATCATGTCTTCAATGCCTTGCTCTTTGGAGCTTGGCGTGCTGTCATACACATAATCGCTCAGCTACACTACCCCGTCGGGGGTCACGTATCGGCGGATTTGCTCCATGCCCTGCGCCATATGCAGAATGGAAGCGTTGGTGATGCTGTCGTTGACCATGTGAATGTCCGTTCCCATGAGCAATACCAAGCTGTCGGGCGTTCTGGTTGCAATGACCTTGTCCGCCACCGCTTTCGCTTCTGCTTGCACGTAAGCAGGCGTGGCGTCTTCGTCTGTGCTTTGGTCTGCGATAGCCGTTTGTTCCAAAGGAATGACGGTAACGGTATCCTGAAAGCTGTCGTAGGAAAACACTTTCCATTCGCTGAACGCCAAAGTCATGGGACCTGAATGGTGATTGGCAAAAATGTAGCAAACGTCAAGCACCACGCCTTCATCCGTGAACTGAACGGAGTTGACGATATATTCGGGTATGGGTGTTTCGGATACGGGTTGATAGGTATGGCCGCTGGCAAGAAAACTGCCTCGCAGGTCATTGATGGTCTCTTGGGTATACGCGGTCGGTTGGGTGTTGATGATTTCCACCGCCACGCACCCCTTATATCCGTAAGTACCCACGCTTTCGGGATAGCCCGTAAAGGCAAAGGACAGCAGATGGTGGTAAAGGGGCTTGCTTTCCGTTTGCACAAGAGACTCTCTGATGGCCTGCGCCACCGCAATGCCGCTCTGGGCGTTTTGGCTCAGGGGCTGGTAGGTCTGGTCTACGGTGATAGGCTCCGCCTGACCGCCCTCGGGAGAGGGGTCTGCTTCGGGAAGCTCCACCCCGCCTTGCAGCTTCGCCACGATTTCCTGCACGAACGCCGTTGTGGCAATACGCTCGGAGGCGTCGGACAGGGCAGGGGTGGTGGCAGTAGGGCTACCCAAAAAGGCAGGGCTGTCCAAAGGGGCAAGGGTGCTGAGCACCAAATCAAGATAGCCCTCCCCCACCTTCAGATAGGTGGCAAAAGTACCGTCCTTGATATGGGTGAGCAGCTCCCCCAGCATATAGGTGCCGCCCTCAGGCGTGGGGATGCCTGTGGGAATCTGGGCAAGCAGACTTTCTTCGCCCTCTGCTTGAATGGCGCCCACCAGCGCGTTATACCGCTCCGCCAAAAGCAAGGGCAGGCGGTCAAAGGCGGCTTTCAGTTGGGCAGAGCTATACCCCGCGCCCCCAAACGCCACGGAGGCATTGGGGCGAGAGGGCAGGGAAGCCACCTTATTCTGATTGATTTCTTGGTTGGTAATGGGCAAAATCATAGGGGTTTGATCCTTCCTTGAACCCGATAGCGATAGGACAGTTGTCCAATGCCAAACGGGCGTTGATAATCGTTTGAGTGCATGGCGTACTGCTTGTACGACCATCGCTTGGTATTTTCGGAAAACACCGCCTGCCCTCTTGGACGGTCACCGAATACAAAGCTATACAGATCCGCATCCTCAAAGCTGATCTGCCCCTCGGTAAATACGCCGATGGGCTGAAAATTCGTTTTGTCGGTGGCAACCGAAACGGTGATGCGGCTACCGGGCATGGCCTTTGTATCAAGGACCGTGCCTTTTTTTATGGTGGTTTTGGTCACCGTGGGGCGGTCTGCATTGTCTGCCACCGTCATTGCCAGACTTTCTATTCTGTGGTGGCAGATATGGTAAAAGTGGCGGTCTACGGTGTGGCTGTCGGGGGGCGGATAGTCTTGGTATGCCACACCTCGCAGGTCTGTGTTGGCAACCAGCAAATGGCCGTCTGCGGTACCGATAAACAGTTGCTCGCCTACTGCTACGCCTGCTGTGGGAGGAGAGAGCCTGCCTCCCGTTCTTTCGTCGGTGGGGGCAAGCAAATAGTAGCGTTTGCCCTCGTTTGCATCCATTTCGACATAATGCCCCATTTCCGAAAAGGTCTCGCCCGTGTCTTTTGTGAAGGTCAGCTCTGCGGAAATAATGGCGGTGGAATACTGCTTCTCATAGGTATCGTAGGTGTCAAAGGGCAAGCCGTCTCCCTCAGGTGAAAGCAGGATTTCCTTATCACCTGCCCTGCAAGAGAGGGCAAAAGACGGAAATGCGGTGGCAAAGCGGTATACGGGCAGATCGTCCATGTAACCGCCTACCCCTTCCAGATACACCCATTCGTATCCTGTTTCTCCCGTTTGCCGTGCGGATCGCAAACGGCTGTCTGCCATATACACGTGACCGCTGGGGCAGAGCAGAAACAGATAGCCCTGCCATTCCACCGCTTTCGTGCGGCAGAGGTCTTCTTCGGTCAGCTTGGCATCCACGAAAAAGGAGCGGTGACATACCCCTCTTTCCAGAGAAAGGGTAGACCTGTCAACGGAGAGCAGACCGGTTTTGGACAGATATACCGTATCGTCTGCAAAGTGACACGCCGCGCCTACCGCCCCGTTGCCTATCGCGCCGGAGGTGGCAGGGTAAATGCGGGGCAGAAGATGGCTGCTTGTGTCTTTGGGGGTGTGGCAGTACACCACCCCCTCCGTGGCATTTTCACCTTTGAATAAGTAAAGGGAAGCGGGCGTGGCGCACATGGCGCAAAAGCCCACGTTGTCGGTGCCGTCCTCCATGTAGTTGCAAATGCCGAAATAGGCGGGATGCACCTGACCGTGTCGGGTGCGCTGGGCATAAAATACCGTACTTGGCGAAGCGGGAGAGCCTGCCAAAAACACCCGACCGTCAAAAACGGTACAAAGGGTGGCGGAGTGGATGGCGTCTTTTTTGCCAAGAGGCGCAATACTGCCAAGCTCCGCCTCCTCTACGGGGGCAAACTGCAGGGCAGAAAGCTCTCCTTCCAAAATACATTGGCTTTCGGGCAGAGACCTGCCGTCCTCTGCTAAAATATAGAGGGCGGTCAAAAGGTTTTCCCCTTCCACCGTCTCATAGACGGGCTCGTACCAGATGCTCCGCTTTTCATAGTAGGTGTTTTCCGCCACCGTCACGCCCGCAGAGGTATCTGCCTTCACATACCGCACCCCAAGGGCGGTGTAGTAGGCTTTTCCTGCCTGGAACACAGTGTCGGCGGTGAGAAAATATTCCTTTTCTCCAATTTCGTTGCCGCCTACCGTCACCTGTCGGATGCCCACGCATTTTTCATGAACGTTCACACGGTAACAGCGGGCATAAATCCCCGTGGCGGTTTCGTAGTCGGGGGTGAGGTCTGTCAGGGGCTCGTTGTTCGTCCCGATTTCTACCGTTGCCCAGTCCTCTTTACTGCCGCCGTAGGAAACGGCAGACAGAGCGGCGCAGCGGTAAAAGGCGTGGTCGGCAATTACCGTTACGCCTTCTCCCAAATGCACCTCCTCCAGCCTGTCGCAATAGGCAAAGGCGGCTTTTTTGATGTGTACGAGAGAGGAGGGAAGGGATACGCGGGAAAGAGACAAACAGGTGTTCAGGGCATACCTGCCGATGACCTCTACCCCTTCTTCCACCACCAACACTTCAATGACGTTGTTGTTCTGAAACGCTCTCTCGCCGATCTCTGTCACCCGATAGACCTGTCCGTCAATGTGCGCCAGAGAAGGCACCCGCACAAGAGAGGTCATTCGTTTCGTGCCTGTCAGACGGCAGGTTTTCTCTGCATGGCTGATGACCTCAAAAGAAAGGTGGTTGACCTCTCCCTCCCCATATCCTTCGGTATAAGGCAAATGCCAAAGCTCCGAAAAATAGGAAGAAAGGGCGTTTCGCTGTTCGTAGGGTAAATCGTCTGCATAGGTGATGGGAGTATACAGATTTTCTGCCGGAGTCAGAGTAAAGGTGTTTTGTGATTTGTCATAGGTCAGAAGGCGGTAACGGCTACCGTCCAAAATACCCATTTGTCCCCCCAGCACGAAAGCGGCGCTTTCCTGTTCTGCCATACCTCCTTGAATCAAGGCAGGGGTGGCGGAAAATTTGCCCGCTTCCACGGAAACGGCAAAAAGCTTGTCTCCCGCATGCACAATGAGAAAGGGGGTCTCTGCTCCCACGGGATGAAAGGGAAACAGCCCGTAAATTGGCGCATCAAATAAAGAAAGACACCGAAACCCGGGGAAGGTTTCCAAAAAGCCGCCCATCTCTGCGCCCCAGTCATGCCAGAGATTGAGGGCACGAGACAAACGGCGTGGGTCTGTCCTGTAGGGCGCAGAGGTGAAGTCCACCCCTAAAAAGCCCCCTGCGCCCAGTTGTCTGTGATAAATGGTAGTATTGTTTTGCATAATTTTCTCCTTGTTGGGGCGGTCGCTCAGCGACCGCCCCTCCCTGCTTCTGAAAAGAAGCAGGATTTCATCGCGTAGCGATTTCATCCATCGCAAGATGGATTTCATCTGCCGAAGGCAGATTTCACTCTCTGTTCTCCAAGTCGGAGGCCAAGCGGTCTTTAGGAAGACAAATGTCTTAGCCAACTCCTTGGCTCACAGAACGACATGGCT
>JAZOBX010000136.1:0-1700 GCA_045596205.1 Eubacteriales bacterium
ACCAATCCCTACCATGGCGAAACCACTTTCCACAGCCAAGCAGAGTATGACGATTATATCAAATGGAAAGACTGATTTCTAAAAAATCCCGTTCTTCGGAACGGGATTTTTTATCCGTTGCGAAGCAATGGCATGGCATCACGGCTTCGCCGTGCATGGAATCTACCACAGGCAGCATGGCATCCCGACCCTGTCGGGCATGGCATCACGGCTTTGCCGTGCATGGAATCTACCGCAGGTAGCATGGCATCCCGCCCCCGTCGGGCATCTCATCACGGCCATGCCGTGTATTTTACCCGTTTGCCGTTTTTTCCAGAATCTCTAAAAGTGCCTGAAAGTTTTCGGGGAGCGGGCAGGTAAAGCGCATTTCTTCTCCCGTCCGCGGATGGGTAAAGGACAGCTCTCCCGCATGGAGACATTGCCCGCGCAAAAGCGAAGCGTGCTTCTTTTCAAAGGGGGTGGGGCTTGCGCCGTAGAGGGGGTCTCCCAAAAGCGGATGCCCCTTGTGGCTCATATGCACGCGGATCTGGTGGGTGCGCCCTGTTTCCAGCTCCACCCGAAGCAGAGAAATATTGCCGTAGCGGGCAAGGACTCTGTAATGGGTCACCGCCTCTCTTGCGCGAGAGACGCCGCTTTGTAAAACCGCCATTTTCTTGCGGTCTACGGGGTGCCTGCCAATGGGCAGATTCACCGTCCCCTCGTCTTCGCGGAAGCCCCCTTGCACCAAGGCAAAGTAAATACGGTTGATATGATGCCCCGACAGCTGGGCGGAAAGACCCTTGTGGGTGTCGTCGTTTTTTGCCACCACCAAAAGACCGCTGGTGTCCTTGTCAATGCGGTGGACGATGCCGGGTCGGATTTCTCCTCCGATGCCCGAAAGGGAATTGCCGCAGTGGTAGAGCAGAGCGTTGACCAGCGTGCCGCTATAGTTTCCCGGGGCGGGGTGTACCACCATGCCCTGGGGCTTGTTCACCACCAAAAGGTCACCGTCTTCATACACCACGTCCAAGGGAATGTTTTCGGGCTTGGCATCGCATTCTTCGGGAAAAGGCAAAAAGAGGGACACAAGTTCCCCCATTTTCAGCGGATATTTTTTGTCTTTGGGCACACCGCCCACTTCCACGCATCCGTCTTCCGCCAGTCTTGCCACAGCAGAGCGGGAAAGCCCCGACACCTCTGCCAGAAAACTGTCCAGACGTTTGCCCTGTGAGGCGGCGTCTACCGAAAACTCCAAAACGTCCATGACCTCGGTCATTTTGCCTCTGTCTCCTTTTTGGCTTTTTCTTCTTTTCTCCAAGTCAAAAGGTAGTAAAGCACCAGAATGCCTGCGCCCACGCAGACGAAAGAGTCTGCGCCGTTGAAGATTGCAAAGCTTAAGTTGATATGAGAGAGCAGAGGATTGACGTCAATAAAGTCCACCACGTACCCAAGGGCAATACGGTCGATCATGTTCCCGATACCGCCCGATACGATCATGGAGAGGGCAACGGCAAGCAGGGTCTCGCTCTTTTCCTTTAAGGTAAAGAGAAATCCGCCCATGCCCAGAATCGCCAGAGTGGACACCACCATAAAAATCCATCTTTTGCCTGCCAGCATCCCAAACGCCGCACCGCGGTTTTCCACGTAGGTCAGCGATACCACCCCGGGAATCAGCTTCACAGAGCCTACGGGCTTCAGATACGCCACAAGTCGGAGGGCCA
>JAZOBX010000137.1:0-4021 GCA_045596205.1 Eubacteriales bacterium
AAAAAGCAAACCGAAGGGTCGGTTTGCTTTTTTGCGATATGTTGGCTATTTTCAAAAGCAGCCAACGCGATATTACCTCACTATCTTCGGTAGCGATATATTTATTTTTGAAAAGTATTCAAAAGTAAATGCGATATGCTATATCCCCCAAGGGATATAGCGTTATGAATGCTTTTTTGCCTTCTTTTCTGCAAGCCAAGAGGCAAGGCCGGCTTTGCCTTCTTCGGTTACGGGCTTGATCCATTTCATGGAGAAGAAATGGCGGATGCAGAACACGCTCTTCAGATGGTCTTCTGCTACCAGCATAAAGGCGTAGACCCAAGGGAAAGGCAGCTTGAATACTGCGGTGCAGAGGAGGGCGGTGGGAATACTCATTGCCCAGAGAGCGAAAATGTCGTAGATCGCGCCCGTGACGGTATCACCGCCTGAGCGGAAGATGCCGACGATTTGTATGTAGTGGGTGTAGCGCATGGGCATTTCCAAGGCGAAAATCACCATCAGCACAGCGGCAAGAGAAAGGGTGGAGGGGTCAATGTTGCCGCTCATGTTGAAAATTCTCACCAAAGGATGGCGGAAAATGATCATGACCACGCCAAGCAAAGCGGAATAGGCAGGAATGAGGATGGCAAAGCGTTTGGCGTCCATGACAGCCCGTTCGGTCTTCCCTTCTCCCACGGATTTACCGATCATGATACAGGCGGCGTTACAAAGACCGACGGCAAAGACGAAGGTTAAGTTGTCGAAGGTGCCGAGGATGGTTTTGGCGGTGTAGCCTTCGGTGCTGTAATTGGAAAGAATGGTGCCGAGTACAAGAGTGCCAAGCCCCCACATGCTTTCGTTGATGACGATGGGCATGGCTTTTTTAAGATATGCCACAAGCTCTTTGCCGCCAAACTGAAAAATGTGTTTGGGTGTATGCCAAAGCAAGTGTTTTTTGCATATGGAAAGGAGGATCAAAAGCACTGCGCCGAGCCAGGAGGAAATGCAAGTGGCAACAGCGGCGCCTTCAATGCCAAGGGCGGGACAGCCGAATTTGCCGAAAATCAGCGCATAGTTCATGACCGCATTGCCAATAGAGGTGAAAATGGCAGTAACCATGGGGAGCTTGACCTCCTCACAGGCGCGGAGGATGGCAGAAAAGATGCTGGACAAAAACAAAGCAGGATAAGACCAAATGGCAATCCTGAGATAGGCGTTGCCGTAGGCGGCAACGGCGGCATCATCGGTGAAAAATCCCAGCACCATTTTGGGCGCGATGATTTGCGCCGCCACAAAGGCGAAGGTCAGCACCGCAGCGCAGGACAGACTGAGCCCACAGGTACGGCGGATGCCTTTTTCGTCCTTTGCGCCAAAGTATTGGGATACGAACATACTGGAGGCAGAGCAGAAGCCAAAGAGCGCCACGTTAAAGAGCATTGCCCACTGTGAGGTCATGCCCATGGCGGCAAGAGGCGCTTCACCCAGCTGGGATACCATCAGGGTATCTACCAAGCTCAGCGAGGCAATGAGCAGCTGCTGAAACGCCACGGGAATGGCCAGACGCAGCGCCACACGCCAGAAGCCCTTTTCTCCAAAATATTTTTGAAACCACATATATACTACCTCAAAGGATTGTTGATGACATAGAGAAAGCACCATTGTTTCTCAACGGTGCCAATTAGTTTACTATTATAAGTATAACATATTTTATGGGGGATGTCAAGGATTGTTTTTTTGGGGGAAGAAAAAGTGAAAAAATCTCTCATTGGAGAGAAAATCGGTATAAAGGATTTACAAATGTATTTTGGTATGATAGAATAATAAAAAAAGAAAGAGAGTGTTATACAAATGATTGACAAAATCTGTAATTGGTGGAGCAATCTGAAATTGATATGGAAAGCACTCATTATTTTGATTGCCGTTTCCGTTCTTCCTAATTTGATTAGTTTTATTGTAACTGTAAAGAACGGTATGTTATATGCTTTTATTGCATTTATGGTGGGGACATTTATTTATATAATACTCATTGCACAATCAGATCATAATAGCGATAGTAGCAATGACAGTAGTTATGATTACAGTTCCTCTTATGGTAATAGCGATTCCTATTCTTCCAAATCATATAGTAGAGACGATAGCAGTAAAGGTGATGCCGGAGAAATCACTGAATCTACATTCGTGGAAGCTATTAGAAAAGAATTACGCAATCATTCTGTAAATACCGTCGCCGTCTATTACACATCTTATAGGGCGTATTTCCCCTGTTGGGTAATGGTGAATTATTGGGGACAAATTGAAGAACAACTGGAATTGCGATATGATTCCGCAGCAGGAAGAGAGTATTTCGTGACGAGGAGTGGCAAAACATTCATCGTAGAAGATCGCTTTCCCAGTAAAGATGAGATTTACTTAGTGGACTTATTATAAATCATTTTATACTTATTGGATCTTTATGTAAAAAGGTTAGACACTCACGTAGAAATGATGTGTCTAACCTTTATTTTATTGATGATTTACAATCTTTGATTGCATGAATTGTATTGCCCCTGTCACAGGTCAAGGTGCAATTCACCCCCAACTGCATGATCCAAAAATTTTGCCGAATCACGAATGGCGTCCTTCATTTTGGGGTGGCCGAAGTGCTCTACCGAAAAATAGCCGTCGTAGCCCATTTCGGCAAGAAGGCGAAGGCACTCCCTGATTTTTATACCGCCCATTCCTACGGCGCAGGGGTAGGAGGTTGTCCCGTCGGATAAAATTTGCGGAACGGCGTCACTTGTCGGGGGCGCAAAGGCTCTGTCCTTTAGATGCACGTGTTTTATTCTATCTCGGAAAAGCCTAAAAGCTTCGATTTCGGATTCGAGAAAGAAAGCATAATTTCCCGTGTCGAAGCTATGACAAAGCTGTGGAACGGCATCAAAAGCCTTTTTTAAGGACTGTGTGTTGTTGATAATGATATCGTTGCCGTCAAAATCCTCAACCGTGACTATAATGCCGTAGTTCTTTGCCATATCGCAAAGCCGGCGAAGCGCCTCGCATACGGTGCTAAAATCCTCCTCGGTAAAGGGCTTGTTTTCTGTTCCGGAGGGGATAATCATTGCCGTGAAGCAACTGTGATTTGCCAAGGTTTTGAAGAAGTTGTCCGCGTCGGCGGTATCCAGCGGTGAGAAAATATCCCAAAATCTATGAGTACATGCAATCTTTATGCCTGATTCTTGGAGAATATCGTAAATTTGGCAAAAATCCTCTGCAGACGTCCACGGCACGTCACAGCCAGAGTACCCCAGCGAAGCGACATAATGTACAATCTCGGATGTGGCAGTATTCTCCTGCCTCGCCGCTTCTGCTAAATGCTCGTAAAAAATTGACTTTTTCATTGCGCCTCCGAAACATAGATTCTGATGGTATTATATACTAAACAAAAAAGAAAATCAAGTGTAAATCAATAAAGGAGATCTATTTTTGTGTTCGGCTTTTTACCACAAAAATCCTCCCTTTATGTAAAAAAATCGGACACGTCACCGTGCAAAACACGAAAATGATGTGTCTATTTTTTTATTAAGAATTAGCTTTGGCTGTATTAATCGAAGTGATCAAGAGCTTTCTTATTTTTCCGCAGTTGTTTTTAAGATTTTTATATTGCGCCTCTGAAATGATGGCGGTTTTGACGAACAGTTCAAGCCAATACTCCGTTTCATAGCATTCTTTGAGGGCAATTTGCATTTTAGCAATAAAGTCGGCCCTACTGCTCGCATAATTTGCTTCATGAATATTGGCGCCTATGCTTGTGCCGGAGCGGAGAAGTTGGTTGGTAATGACAGACTTCCCTTTTATGGCATCGCATAAAGTGACGATTGCAATTGAAAAATCCATAGATAAGTCAACGATGATATTGTTTGTCATAACTTTTACCTTTCTTTTTGAGAGGTTGCGAGCTTGCGAGCTCGCTTGAAATGAAACGAAACGCTTTGCGTTTCTTGAAATGGCGGCTGATACCGCCTTGAAATGATCGCTTCGCAATCTTGAAATGACGAGCAAGCTC
>JAZOBX010000138.1:0-4518 GCA_045596205.1 Eubacteriales bacterium
TACCGGCGGTATAGTCCGCGAGCGTATGCTGAGCAGGTGAGATTCCTGCGCCGACGGTGAAAGTCCGGATGGGAAAAGAAGATTGGAAAGAGACGGCTTAGGTTTTTCGCGTGCTTTGCTTCAATGCCACCAAAACGATATAGCACCCCCTCTTTCTTCTTTCCATTGCCAAACACCCATTTGGCGGAAAGTGAACCTATGAAAAAACAAGCCAAGCTTACTTCATCTCAAATTCGTCGCCTTTGTGCCATCAGCTTATTTACCGCCATGGCTTACGTGGCAGTGTTGCTGTTCCGCATTAAAGTGCAGTTCTTAACTTTTGATATCAAAGACGTATTTTTAGGCATCTGTGCCTTGGTATACGGGCCTCTTGCAGGTGCTGTCTCAGCCGTCACCGTGGCGCTCATTGAAATGATCACCGTGTCAGACACCATGTTTTACGGCTTTATCATGAACACACTCTCCTCCTGCGCCTTTATCTGCCCCGCCGCTATTATTTACAATACCAAACGGAATTTAAAGCGTGCAGGCATTGGCGTTGGTGTCAGCGTGGTATTTATGACTTTTGTTATGCTTCTGGCAAACGTCATTGTCACTCCCCTCTATCAGGGTATGCCCGTCAGCGCCATTTTACCCTTGCTCCCCACCTTGATTTTACCCTTTAACTTCACCAAAGCATTGGCAAACGGCGCATTGATTTTCTTCCTCTATGACCCCATTACAAGGGCAATGAAACGGGTCGGGCTTATCCAAAAGTCTAAAAATCAAGAATTACCCCCCATTGATTCCACCCAAAATAGCAGGGAAGCCTCCTCCGCACAAAGCAGAAGAAAAACCACCTTTTCGGTGCTTTTGCTGTCTCTTCTGGTGCTTTCTCTCGCCCTTGCCTGTTTCTTTGTTTTACTGGAAGGGAAAATCATACTCTTTCGCTGAAAAATCATTCTGAAAACGACTTTCCTATTTACATAAAGAAAGGAAATAGATATGTCATATAAAATTATCACCGTCAGCCGTATGTTTGGCTCAGGCGGCAGAAGTATTGGTAAAGCCCTGGCAGATACGCTGGGTATCCCCTATTACGATAAAGAAGTCATTGAAATGGTGGCAGAGGAATCCGGGCTTCATCCTGATTTTGTGGCAGAAAGAAGCGAATACGCCCCCTCTAAAAACCCCTTCGGTTATGCTTTTGTGGGGCGTGATGCCAACGGCCTTTCCAACGATGACCTGCTGTGGAATGCCCAGTGCCGCGTGATTCGTGATCTCGCAGAAAAAGGCCCCTGCGTGATTGTCGGCAGATGCGCAGACTACCTTCTCCGCGACAGAGAAGATACGCTCCACGTATATATCTGCGCCGACGATGATTTCCGCATGCAGTATATTGTAGAGCATTACGGTGAAACCAAGCAAAAGCCCGAACGCCGCCTTGCCGAAAAAGACAAAAAACGCCGTCTGAATTACGAATACTACACCGAACGGGAATGGGGCGACCCCAGTCACTATCATCTTGTTCTCAACAGCGGAAAGCTGGGCATGGACAAAACTATTTCGCTTATCCTTTCTGCCTACCGTCAAGACTAAATAAAACGCCTGTTGCACGAGCAACAGGCGTTTTTGCTTATTTCATTGTTTGAGACAGTTTTATTTTGGAAATTCCATCTGTTGACATCACAAACAGTGATGTTTCGGAATTCCTGGGGTTTAAGGCAAAAAGCAGTTTCCTGCATGCAAATGAAGGAATATCTATAAAATGATCATACCACATACACAAAGCGCAACATATTGTGATAGTATTTGTCAGCAAATTGAGTGAGCTTCAGACTCTCCCGGGGGAGAGCTGTCACCGTAGGTGACCGGGAGGGGAAGTCTCAGAACTGCAAAGTGGCGGAAAGGTCTTTGGTGTCCTCTGCGCCTTCGCGGAATTGTTGGCGGTAGAGTTTTGCGTAGGCGCCGTCCTTTGCAAGCAGCTGATCGTGGCTACCTTGCTCAATGATTTCGCCTCCTGCCACCACCGCAATCTCGTCTGCATTCTTAATGGTAGACAGTCTGTGCGCCACCACCAGAGTGGTACGCCCCTTGCACAGCTCGTCAAGGGATTGCTGAATAAGAATTTCCGTGGTATTGTCAAGGGCGCTGGTCGCCTCATCCAGAATCAGAATCGGCGGGTTTTTCAAAAATACTCTGGCAATAGACAGTCTCTGCTTCTGACCGCCCGAAAGCTTCACACCTCTTTCCCCGATCTGGGTATCGTAACCGTTGGGGAGGGTCATCACGTAATCGTGAATATTGGCGCGTTTTGCCGCCTCGATCACTTCCTCGTCGGTGGCGTCGGGTCTGCCGTAGAGGATGTTTTCTTTCATAGAAGCATTAAAGAGGTAAATATCCTGCTGTACGATGCCGATATTGCGACGGATGGAGGCGGTGGTCATGTCTTTTACATCTTTACCATCCAAGAGAATCTGTCCGTTTTCGATTTCGTAGAAGCGAGGAATGAGATGACAAATGGTGGTCTTACCGCCGCCGCTGGGTCCTACCAAAGCGAAGGTCTTGCCCACGGGAATGTCCAGATCAATGTTTTTCAGCACGTCTCTGTCGTCACCGTAGCTGTAGGTTACGTCGCGGAAGGTAATGTGACCGCGCAGGTTTTTCACGTCCTCTGCATCAGGCTTGTCCTGCTCGGGCTGGGTGTCCATGATTTCCAAAAACCGCTCAAAGCCCGTTGCGCCGTTCTGGAACTGTTCCATAAAGTTAATGAGTGTCATCACAGGCGAAATAAACAGGTTAACGGATACGATAAACGCCGTATAGTCACCCAGTTGAATTTGCCCCGCATAGAGGAACAAGCCGCCCGCAATCAGCACAATCACGTTAAATACGTCCACAATAAAGGAGTTGGTGCTGTGGAATTGCCCCATGGCCTTGTAAGCCTTTGTTCTTGCTCTCACAAAGGCATGGTTGCCTTCTTCAAATTTGTCTACCTCAAGGTCGGCATTGTCAAAGGCTTTGGTCACACGAATGCCCGAAATACTGCTTTCCAATGCCGCATTGATCTGGGCAATGGAGGTACGGCTTTCGAGAAACGCCGCGCGCATTCTCTTTCTCAGCACGAAGGTCACTACCAAAAGGAAGGGCACGCAAGCAAAAATGATCAGCGTCAGCCAGATGTGAATGGTGGCAAGATAGGTAAACGCCGCCACGATGGAAATAGAAGAAATCAGCAGATTTTCAGGGCCGTGGTGGGCAAGCTCACTGATGTCCATCAGGTCGTTGGTCATGCGGGACATGATTTTACCTGTTTCATGATCGTCATAAAAACGGTAGGGAAGTGTCTCCAGGTGGCTAAACATATCGCTGCGCATCTGCGCCTGGATCCTTACGCCCATAATATGCCCCTTATACTGAATGAAGAAATTTAGTAGCATACGAAGCGCGTAGATGAACAGCAGCCCCAAACCGAATGCCACGATCAATTTATATTCCCGATTGGGGACCAATTCGTTTAGCATCTTGCGGGTAATAATGGGGTAAATAATGCCGAGAAGCGAAACGGTCAACGCCGCCAGCATATCCAGCGTCAGTAATTTCAGATGGGGTTTGTAATACTTTAGAAATCGCTTTAACATAGTTTTTTATCCTTTATTTTTCTTTTCTCAATGTTAAATTAGCCGAATGCCAATCCCCACTACGCCACAAGCGGCTTGCTCTTTTGGGGAGTAATATTGCCCCATATCCAGGTAAGACGCTGTTTGGTATTCTTCCTCTTTATAACCAAGAGCAGAAAGAGGAAAGGCATCGTACAGTTTCTCAAAGGAGTCAAAAACTGAAATAGATACTACTTCTGTCAAAATCGTTTCTTTGGGGTTGTCGCGGAGAGAAAAACAAATTTGATCTCCCACCGAAATAGACTTTCTTTTTTCGTCATACAGCCGCATTTCAATGGTTTTTTGTCCGCTTTTTATCATCAAAAAAGGGGAAAGATGTAACGTCATTTCATGTATCATAGGAAAACCCCCTCCATTTTACAGTAAAAGCGAGAGAAGAGGAATCGTTAAAGAGCAAAGGAGAGTGCTGAGTAAAACGCAGTTTGCTGCAAACTCCGCATCGCTTTTATGGATTTCTGCTAAGTTTAATACAATAGAAGCGCAAGGCATAGCGGAAAGCATCAGCATAGCGCCTCGGAAGGTTTCGTCAAAAGCGGGGATGAGACACACCACACCGTAGCAAAACAAGGGATACACAATGAGTTTTAGCAAGCAAGCCAAATATACCGACCATCTGGTAAACAAAGCCTTTAGGTCTGCTGTAGCCAAACGAATGCCCAAAATAATCATGCAAAGTGGTGTAGATATTCCTGCTAAGGTGCCGACCCCTTTCATGACTATATCAGGCATTTGTGGTAAAAGTTTTGTGACAAACAAGGGTAGCGCAATCAAAAGTCCCAGCATCGTGGGATTTAAAAAAGCCGCTTTCGGTGTCATAGAGGATTTATCCCCGGTCATTAAATAAACGCCAAGTGTAAAG
>JAZOBX010000139.1:0-2389 GCA_045596205.1 Eubacteriales bacterium
TACCCATAAAGCCCATCATTTCTTCTTCGCCGGGGTTGACGGTGCTTTCGATGGAGTCGTTTAAAACGTCCATGGCTTCGATGGTTTCCATCATACCCGTTGCCAGAATAACGGGGATAAAGAAGATGGCACGGAAAGCGGCGCGACCAATCATCTTCTGGTTAAGGATGACGGCGATAAACAGAGAGAAAATGACGATGGCGGGTACGTTGAGAATCAATTCCTGTACACCCGACCACAGGTTTTCCAGGAAGCCTGTGTTGGCCAGGAGGGCATCCTGGTAATACTTGAAGCCCTCGGGGGTAACAACGGTGATAACCTGGTTTGTGGCGGTGTCCAGCTTTTGGGTGATGGTGTTAAAGCTGAACCAGATGGAGTCCAGCACGATGGGCAAATAGATTGCCAAAAGGCCAAAAACGAAGGGCAACACGAAGAACCAGCCCTGGTTGGCTTTTCTTGTGGAAAGGTCAGCTCTCTTAAACTTGGGAAGCTTCAGCACAAATTTCTTTTTGCCTTCTTCGGGCTGCTCAGCGACAGGCGCTTCCACAGCTTCTTCCATGACTTCTTGTTTTGTGATTTCAGACATTTCAGTTTACCCTCCTTTCTTATTTCTGCTCCATGACTGCAAAGTCTTGGGCGGGAATGTCGTAGTATTCGCCATCTGCTACGGTGACACGTACGGCAAACATATTATAGTTGAGGATGAAGCGGACCACTTTGTCGCCTTTGACATAGCTGACAACGGTGACAGAGTCGCCACCTACGGTGTAGACAGTGGACACATAGTCTTCGTCTTGGGCGTAGGAGTAAGTGATATAACGGTTTGCGGGCTCATAACCGAGCACGTCGAGACTGATCTGGTACAGACCGCTTTCGTAGCCTGCTTCGACTTTCGCGTCACGGTTCAGTTCCAGACAGAGGGCTTGCAAATCTGCTTTGAACTTGACAACGTCTTCCAGAGTGCTGTCTGCCTCTACGCCGAATGCGTAGACAGCTTCTGCCAGAAGGGTCTCGTAGGAGAGAGCCATACCTGTGATCTGGCTATCCAGCAGCAGAACGGTTTTGCTGTCCAGAATCGCGCGCATGAGATAGTCTGCCTTTTCTTCATAGCTTGCGCTGTCTGCCACATTGAGACGGGCAAACAGTTTGGAGTTGTTGTCGGTCAAAGTCTTGACGTAAGGCAGCATGGTCTTTTTCAGGTTGTAACGGTCTTCGTCTACCCATTCAAGATAGGTGGCGTAGTTTTCGTTACCGCGAAGCAGAGCGCTGAGCTCGGCAGTCTTGGTGGCGGTAAAGTCCATAGGAATTTCTTCGCCGTTGAAGGTCATTTCTTCTTTGAGTCTTTCAATTTCATCCTTGATCATCTTATCAATGGATTCGTTGTAGAACTCACGGAGAGTGGCCAGGTCTGCGTTGACAGAGGCAAGCTCGCCTTCTGCATAAGCGCGGAGGTTTGCCAGATATTCTTTTTCCATGGTCTTGCGGTTGGCAAGCACTTCCTCTGCAGAGATCAGACGCTCAGCAGTGAGGAATTCATGGTGTTTGATCTGATAATCCTGGAGCAAACCGATAGCGTCGTTCAGCTTGTCGTAATACTTGATGACGTCTTCTTTCCAGATCTTGTAGTTGACGGAATAGTAGTCGCTGAGAATCGGATCTTCCTTCATCAGTTGGGTATTGGCGTAAGAGAGGATGAAGTACAGAGAAGCGCCGTTTTCAAGAGAACGGAGAAGGATATAGTTGGGGTTACCGTCTTCGTTAAGGGGGCTGCCTGCGTAGCTGATAGCACCGTGCATCACCATGCCGAAGAAGGGGACGGTGTAGCTGGCGGCACGGAAATGGCTACTGTCAATGGGAGCATTGAGAAGATGGTCTACGTATTTGAGGGCGTAGACGTTGCCACCTTCGCTCATCAGCTCGTAGCTGTCTGCCACGTGGGAGAGGAATGCTTGCATTTCCTTCATGGCGTCTTCACGGAGAACGGTATCGTCCTCGTCGTAGGAGGAATTCAGTTCCCCTGCCACGGTACCGAGAGAGATAGTGTCAAGCTTGTATTTGCGGTAGCGACGGTTCAGCTTGTCAAAGAGCTTGGTCAGAGCGGTAGGCGCCACGATAACGCCTTGGTTTTCGGCGTCGTTTTCTTGCAGGTAGGGGCTGTAGGTACGCTTCATGGCGTAGCGGTTATCTACGGCTCTGGCTGCAATCTTCTTCCAGCGGATACCGTCGAAGAGACGAACGGATTTCACATATTGGAATTCAAAGTTGGGGAAAATCTCCATGCCTTCTTCCGCATAGCCGGACACGAATTTCAGCAGACTTCTGAACCCTGACTTGCCGCCCGCTTTGCGTTCCCAGCGCAGGCGCACGGGATAGGTGGAGTTCATACCGC
>JAZOBX010000140.1:0-3285 GCA_045596205.1 Eubacteriales bacterium
AGCAGTATATGAACGTGGTAGGAATCCTAAACGAGCATGGGATTCGTCATCGGATAGCGGAAAAAACAGATGATTCTTTATCTTGACAATGCGGCAACGTCTTACCCAAAGCCAAAATCGGTTTTAGAAGCGGTGCGCAAATGTATTGATACCTGCGGAAATCCCGGAAGAAGTGCGCACGAAATGGCAATGGAAAGTGCAAATCAGGTATTTGCATGCAGATGCGAGTTATGTGATTATTTCGGATATGATCATCCAGAAAACGTGATTTTTACTTTGAATGCGACCTATGCCATCAACCTGGCCATTACCGCACTCTATGAAGAAGACACACACGTTTTACTCAGCGACTTAGAGCATAATGCCACCCTCCGACCGATTCACCGTCTGGCATCAGAGCGGAAAATCTCCTATTCCGTTTTCTCACACAAGGGTAACGTGATGGAAAACATCAAAAAGGCGACCACGGCTAAAACAAAGATGCTGATTTGTCTACATGCGTCAAACGTAACGGGAGAATACCTTCCCATATATGAAATCGGCAACTATTGCAGGGCAAAAGGCATCCGTTTTGTGATTGACGCTTCACAATCTGCAGGGCACTTCCCTTTTGTTCTGAAAAACTTGCATTTTGATGCGCTATGCGCCCCCGGTCATAAAGGATTGCTGGGCATACAAGGATGCGGATTCGTCATCATGCAGAGCAAAGAACAGCAAAGAGACTTTATTATGGGCGGTACAGGAAGCCAAAGCTTCCTTCCTCACATGCCCTTGGCTCTACCGGACAGATATGAGGCGGGAACTCTGCCCGTTCCAGCTATATGCGCACTAAGGCACGGGATTCAATATGTAAAAGAGCATACGGAAGATTTACTGCGCACAGAAAAGCTAACCGCAAACCTACATGAGGAAATAGACAGCCTCAAAGAGTGCCATTTGGTTTCCAAGCCGACCGCATCGGGAATCGTTTCTTTTACCTGTAATCAACAGGAGGAGTATGCGAAATACTGCTCTCAAAACCACGTTTGTCTGCGTAGCGGATTCCACTGCGCGCCGCTGGCACACAAAAGCATCGGCACGGAAAAAGAAGGATGCATTCGGGTGAGCTTAGGTATTTTTACAACAGAAAGAGAGATAGAAAAATTCGTATCACTCACCCATGCATTTTTCCGAAGTAGCTGAATATAGATAACAGAGCGACGTTTTCTTCACTTTGATAATTGCACCACTCACGGGCAGGATTTTGATATTCTGCCCTGTTTTATCGTTTGGAAATAACTCATCCATCACGGTGTCTGAAGTTAGAATCAAGGGTGTATCCCCACGGTTAATGACTGTCAGATAGTGATGCTCTTCGTCAGAACGCGAAAAGACGAATTGCTCTTCCGTCAATCTGTGGAGAAGCATTTCCCCTTGCTTGTACACGTCATGACGGCGGCGAACTCCAAACAGTTCTTTGACAGAAGCGCGCAGCACTGCATCTCCTTCTTTCCAAGGATAGGGGAGTCGGTTAAAGGGGTCTTTGTAGCCTTCCATGCCCACTTCATCACCGTAATAAACAGTGGTGACGCCGGGCAACGTAGCAAGGCAAATATAGGCTAGCTCCAGCCTCTTTTTGGCAATAGCTCTTTGCGAAGAAGTGAGTCTGAAATATGCAATTTCATCATTGGACATTCCTTCAAAAGAAGCATCTGAGAGCATAGAAAGAATACGTTCTGTATCATGGGTACCAAGGAAGTTCATCAAGACGTCTGCCACTTCTTTGGGCGCGTTGCGCATGACGGTTTCAACCGCATACCGCAAGGGGCCTACTTCACCGTATTTGCAAAAGCGAATCAATCCAGTACGCAGAGGGTAGTTCATGACGCCGTCAAGTTCCTTACCCCAATAATACTGCTTCAGTTGGCTATACGCTTCCTTAGAAGAAGCGTCTTCCCATACTTCGCCGTAAAGAATACGTTCGCCTGGAAAAGTAGATAAACGGTATTTTATATCGGAAATAAAACCGTCATCCAGTTCGTCTGCCACATCAAGACGAAATCCGTCGGCACCAAGCTCTGCAAAGTGCGCAATCACCCCTTCTTTAGAGAGAAAATAGTTGCGAACTTCAGGGTTCCATAAATTGAGTTTGGGCAGAATAGAAATATTCCACCAGCACTCGTATTGGTCAGGAAACTCTTTAAAACAGTACCAGTTTGCATAAGGAGAATCCTTTGACTGATACGCACCAAGAGATGCATAATGGCCGTATCTGTTAAAATACAGACTATCGTCTCCCGTATGGTTAAATACGCCGTCTAAAATGACACGTATGCCAAGCTGATGGGCTTCATTCACTAAAGCTTTGAATGTAGCATCGTCGCCAAAAGATGGGTCTATCTCCATATAATTGCCCGTATCGTACTTATGGTTGGAAGCTGCCTTACAAATAGGACTCAAATATAGGCACGTGACACCAAGAGAGGATAGATAAGGTAGTTTTTGTATAATCCCCGACAGGTTTCCGCCAAAGAACATGTTGTTTGCAAGGGGCGCGCCCGGGTATTCGGGATATTGAGGAATGCCATTGTCCCAATCAGAATTGAGAATAGCACCGTCAGCCAGCGGGGTTTCTTCTCCGCGGCAAAAACGGTCTACGAAAACGTGATAAATGATGCCGCCTTCTATCCAAGCTGAACGGGGATAACTTCTTTGATAAATCAAAAAGGGTTTTGTCTTTTGACAAGGCACATATCGGACAAGCCATCCATGCTGATCAACGGAGGTTTCAACATAGCATACGCCTTCGGGAGTTTTCCCCTTTATAAGCACGTGATAAAGCCCAAAGGAAAGGGGAATCTCGTCAAAGGAGACGGAAAAACAGTCTCTGCCATGACGGTGCGTTGTCCAATGCATGGGCGCTTGGTACAATACGCGGTCGCTGTTATACTCAAAAAAGAGAATTTCCACGTCATGCAAAGCTACGGTGCGGGCGAGGGAAAGGGAGAAGGTAACCCCCTTCCCTACTTCAGCCGCATATCTTCGTTCGCCAGACGAAGAGCAAACGTCAAAGACAACACGCATATCTCCGCCGGGCAAACTATCTAACAGATGCAAAACTTACCTCCCGACAGGATCCATATGCCAGATATCACTTGCATATTTACTGATGCTTACGTCAGATGCAAATACGCCGGATCGAGCAATATTGACTAGCGAACGCTTGTTCCATTCGGTTTGATTCTTGTAATCCTCCAGCATTTTTTGATGTTGATAGAAATAAGCATCAAAGTCTGCGAGACACAT
>JAZOBX010000141.1:0-1580 GCA_045596205.1 Eubacteriales bacterium
CGTGTCCATTTCGCTTTCAATGCCTGCGATAATGTCGGTGTCCATTCTGTCGCCGATAATGGCGGCGTCTGCTCTGTGGCAACCCAGTTTTTTCAGCGCGTGGCGCATCATCAGCGGGTTGGGGTTGCCCACGAAATAGGCGCTTTTGCCGCAGGTCAGCTCAATGGGTGCCACCAGCGCGCGGCAGGCAGGGATAATGCCATGCTCGGCAGGGCCTGTCAGGTCGCTGTTGGTGCCAATCAGCTTGGCGCCGTTTTGCACCAGCTTCACCGCTTTTTCAATCTTTTCATAGCTCAGCGAACGGGTTTCCCCAAATACCACGTAGTCGGGGTTCACATCATTCATGGAAAAGCCCGCTTCGTAAAGAGCAAAGGTCAGGGCAGGCTCGCCGATGACGTATACCGAGCCGTGGTCACATTGGCTTTTTAAAAAGGAAGCCGTTGCAAGAGCGCTGGTGTAGAAATGGTCTTCGGTCACGTCCAGTCCCATTCTTTTCAGCTTCTGCGCCAATTCTCTGGGCGAACGCTCAGGGCTGTTGGTCAAAAATAAGTAGTTTTTCCCCTGCTCCTTTAGCCAATGGAGAAACTCAGGTACGTGGGGGATAATGCGATTGCCGTGATAGATCACGCCGTCCATATCGCAAATAAAGGCGGATTTGTTTTGCAATGCGGATAAATCTTGCATAAATGTCCTTTCTTAGTTGCCTGCCACCTGGACCCCGGGCAAGGATACGGCAAGGGGGCCTTGGTAGTGGCTGTTTTGAAAACGTTCGGTAGAAAATTGCAGACGGTTTTTGCATTCGGCAAAGTTGCCGTTTACAGAGCCGCCCGTGACGATAGAGACGGTGTTGCCGTCAAAATAATAGGCAAGACGGATTTCGCCGCCAAAATGCCCTGACCAGGCATCCATTTGGAAATCGGAAAAGCTCACTACATACAAATGGGGCGTTTTTTGCATCTCTGCAAAACCAAGCGAGTCGTTATCGCAACGGATACCGCGATAGTCACCCGTCATAGGAATGCCGAGATAAGAGCAAAACCGCTCGCCGCCGTGGATGAGTGAAAGCTCGCCCCCCTTCACCAAAGGACGGTCAATCATTTTGATCCCCGACTCGCTGTAAGGCTCGGTGGCAATAAGAGAAAGCTCCAGCGCCTCGCCTTCTTCTCCCTCTTGCACCTTGGTGCCAATGCCCCAGTTGGAATAGTGTGAATAGACAGAAGAGGCCTCCGAGCGCGCCGCAAAGTAGGATAGCAATTCTGCCACGTGTTCTTCCGTGAGCAAAAGGGTATATTCCCCTGCTTTCAGGGTAGGAGTGGCTTTGGCTCTGTCCTGCACGCGGAGCAAGGCGTCCTTTACCTTTTTGGTCAACGCCTCTTGGTCAAGTGTGTCATAGCCAAATGAATGATACATTTCCACGTCAAGGGGCGTTTTGCATTGCGCCACGAATTCCCCTCTATAGCTTTGCTTGGTATAGGTAATGTCGGTGCCGTAGGAGGTCAGAATCTGCTCGGTGCGTCTGGTGGCAAACAGCTCTGCGGAGTTGAGATACGCCCCCTCCACGCAGTCGCCTGCAAAGAGCG
>JAZOBX010000142.1:0-2346 GCA_045596205.1 Eubacteriales bacterium
GGCTTCTCTAACCGTTATTAATCCAAGGCGCAAGCCTTCGATTCTCCAAAGCGAAGCGAGGATTTCATCCAAGAAATCATCTTGGATTTCATCTGAGCCAAGCGAAGATTTCATCTACGCAAAGCAAAAATTTCGGCAGAGAACTTGTTTTCTCTGCCGATTTGTGTTATATTGGAATAGGCGAAACCGGCGACTACACAGAAAGGAGCTAAAATGAAAGTATCATTGCATTTTTCGAGCAGTCTTTATAACTGTGAGGCGATCATTAAAGACGCATCCGGAATCCGAAATTATGTTGTGCATCTGGAAAACAAACAATCTGATTTTTTGGAAATAGATGTTGAAAGCAGTAGCTTTGCATTGACGCTGATTCCCCAAATGCCCGACTATCAATCCGCTTTCCAAGATATGGAAATACAAAATTGGAAAGATCGGCTTGCGAAAAAGGTTGGAAATGCATTGTGTTCTGCATTGGATAAAACACTCCTTCGTGTTACTTGCACATATATGATATCAAATGCAAAAGAGAATGATGTGATTGATGTATGCGATCAAAAATATGTTTTTGGAATGTTTGATAAATTTGATGTATTTGAGCTTCTCCCGATGGCATATATGTTTTTTGAAGCATCTTGCAAGGGGGAACTCTGTAAATGCTCTGACGCTTTTCCAATGAACAGAAAAGAGGTTATTTCTTCTGCAAAAAAACTTATACTGATCAATTTCGGACTACATCTGCTGTTTACCTATCCGATACAAATAGGAAGAATAAAAAGCCTGACTTCTGATAGAAAAGTAAAGAAAACGCTCATAAAATTTAACCGATTGGATAAAAAAGAAAGAGAAAAAATACTTCGCAAAAAAGATCAATTTATGTCCCGATAAAGCCCCCCGACAAACCGTAAAACCTGTCGGGGGTATTTATTTGTCTACTGCGAAGCAATGCTAAACCAACCAAAAGCATAAAGAGTAAGAGTAAGCAAAACCTTCTATTCTTACTCTGTTTGTTTTATTGATGAATTGATGACGCAGCATCATGAATTGGCTTTGCTATGAATTCTCGCTCCGCTCGGTGTGATAAATAGAAAATCCCCTCACGCCCTGCGGGCATGGGGGGATTCGTATCAGGACTTACTCTCTGATGGAGCAAGCTTTTATAGAAGATAATACACACCGAGAAACAAGAGTCCCAACGCCAAAGCGCCAAGGCCTACCCAAAGCAAGGGGTTGGTATGGTAGAGGCGTGTTTCTTCTTTTTTCAGTTTGTATTCATACAAGGATTCCCGTTTTTCCACGTTTTTTCTAAGGTCTCTGAGTGTAAAACGGTCAATCACCCAACGGCAAGCATACGCCAGCGAATCAAACTGCCCAAAGGACGCCACCCACATCAGCGCGCCGATCCCGCCAATGACGGCGGCGGCAACCACAAAGGAATTGGAAAGGATTTCCATGATTTCTTTGGCGGAGGTCTGGGTGAGCAGTTCCTTATAATAGGCATGGCCAAGCGCAATGGTCAGGGTTGCCATGATGCAAAAGGCGTAGGTTTTTTTCGTGGGACGAAGCTGCTGTTGCTGTTGCTCTTGCGGTAAGTTCAGGTTTGGCTCTCGCATTATTGCACTGCTTCCACGTAAGCTTGGTATTCGGCGTCGTTGCAATACACAAAGTGTCCGGGCTTCACTTCACGGAGAGTGGGCTTGCTCACTGTGTAATCATGCTCAGCCAAGGGATTGTACACGATTCTCTTTCTGTTCTTTTCATACTCGGGGTCGGGCAGAGGAATGGAGGACAGAAGAGAACGGGTGTAGGGGTGGAGAGGATGGGCAAACAGCTCATCGGAGGGAGCCAGCTCTACCAGCTTACCGAAATACATCACCGCGATTCTGTCGGAGAAGTATTTGACAACGGAAAGGTCATGGGCAATAAACATAATGGTCAGACCCAGCTGCTGGCGAAGGTCGTTGAGCAGGTTAATGACCTGCGCCTGAATGGACACGTCAAGTGCGGACACAGGCTCGTCGGCAATGATCAGCTCGGGCTTCATGATGATGGCGCGCGCCACACCGATTCTCTGACGCTGACCGCCTGAGAATTCGTGGGGATAACGGCTGGCGTGCTCACGCACCAGACCAACCATTTCCAGCACCTCATATACCTTCTCGTTGATCTTTTCTTTGTCTCTTTCGCCCTGGATGATCAAGCCTTCCGCAATGATTTCACGAACGGTCATACGGGGGTCGAGAGAGGCGATAGGATCCTGGAAGATCATCTGGATCTGGGTGACCAGTTTGGTTTTCTTTGCCACACGCAAGGCGTTGCGGTAGTCTTTTATCAGTTGGGGCAGCTCTT
>JAZOBX010000143.1:0-5727 GCA_045596205.1 Eubacteriales bacterium
TCCCCACCACCCTTCTCTCTCAACTGGACTCCTCCATTGGCGGCAAAGTAGCGGTAGACTTTTTAGGCGTAAAAAACATTGTTGGCGCTTTCTAAAGTCGGATCGTAGCCATGTCGTTCTGTGTGCCAAGGAGTTGGCTAAGACATTTGTCTTCCTAAGACCGCTTGGCCCTCCGACTTACAATATCCCCACCACCCTTCTCTCTCAACTGGACTCCTCCATTGGCGGCAAAGTAGCGGTAGACTTTTTAGGCGTAAAAAACATTGTTGGCGCTTTCTATCCACCCAAAAAAGTGCTTATCGACCCCGACGTGCTGAAAACACTTGACCGCCGTCAGTTTTCCGCAGGCCTTGCCGAAGCCATCAAAATGGCGGCTACCTGCGATGCCGACTTGTTCCAACTGATAGAGCAAAGCGAAGATATTGAAAAGGACATTGACCGCATTATTTTAGGCGGCATTTCCGTTAAAAGATGCGTGGTGGAGCAAGACCCCAAGGAAGCGGGACTTCGCCGTGTGCTAAACTTTGGCCATACGGTTGGCCACGCCATTGAAAGCATGGGAGAAGGGAAATGGCTTCACGGTGAGTGTGTGGCAATGGGAATGCTCACTATGTGTAGCGAAAAAGTGGCGAATCGCCTGAAACCCCTCCTCCAAAAATATAATCTTCCCACCGAAATCCCCCAAGAGAAAGAAAAACTACTGGCTCTGATGCGCCATGACAAGAAGGCAAAGGGCAAAACCGTCACGGTGGTCTATTGCCCCGAGATCGGCAGTTTTTCCTTTCTCGAAACAAAAGATACAGAACTTTCATCATATCTGGAGAAAACAGTATGAAAAATACGTTTGGACAAAGCATAGCAGTTACCCTCTTTGGCGAAAGCCACGGCGCTGAAATCGGCGTTGTCATCGACGGTCTTGCCCCCGGTGTACCTGTGGATATGGACCAAATTGCCTCCGACCTGGCAAAGCGCCGCCCCTCCACCTCTATGGATACCTCCCGCCGCGAGCCTGACAATTTCCGTATTGTCAGCGGTGTATTTGAGGGCAAAACCACAGGTACGCCCCTTACCATTCTGATTCCCAACGAGGACAAGGTCTCCGCCTCCTATGAAAAAATGGCAGGCATTGCCCGTCCCTCTCACGCCGACTACACCGCCTTTTGCAAGTATCACGGCTTTGAGGATTACCGCGGCGGCGGGCATTTTTCGGGCCGCATCACCGCTCCCCTTGTGGCGGCGGGCAGTATTTGTAAGTCTATGCTCAAAGCTCTTGGCATTATGATTGGCACCCACGTCTGCGCCATTCGTGAAGCCAAGGACCGCCCCTTTGAAAATATCCCCGAAGATATTCTCGCCCTTGAAAACGCCGTTTTTCCTGCGCTTTCCCCTTCCTTTGCACAGGCGGTGGAACACACCGTGAACGTGGCCATTCTTTGTGATGACAGCTTAGGCGCCACCACCGAAACAGCGGTCTACGGTATGCCCGCAGGCGTGGGTGAGCCTTGGTTTGACAGCATGGAAGGCGTGCTTTCCCACGCTCTCTTCTCCATTGGCGGCATTAAAGGCGTGTCCTTTGGCCTTGGCTTTGATTTTTCGGGCATCAGAGGCTCTTACGCCAACGACCCCTTCCGTATGGAAAACGGCAAGGTGGTCACCACTACCAACCATAACGGCGGTATCAACGGCGGCATCACCAACGGTATGCCTATTCTCTTTAAGTGTGCCGTCAAGCCCACCCCCTCCATTGGCGGTGAACAGCAAACCGTCAATTTCCGTACGGGAGAGAATATAGACATTCAAATTGAAGGTCGCCACGATCCCGTGATTTTCCGCCGCATTTGCCCTGTCATCAACGCCGTTTCCGCCATTGTCCTTTGCGATATGCTGGCGCTTCGCTTCGGCACTGATGTGTTCACAAGAGGCTTCCCCCAATGAAATACGGTCTGATTGGCGAAAAGCTGGGACACAGCTTTTCCGTGGAAATTCACGGCAAAATTGCCGACTATACCTATGAATTGCTGGAACTGGCGCCCGATGAACTGGAAGACTTTTTCAGAGAAAAAGCCTTCTCTGCCATCAACGTGACCATTCCCTATAAAGAAAAAGTCATCCCCTATCTCCACAGCATCTCCCCCGTGGCAGAAACAATTGGCGCGGTCAATACCGTGGTCAACAGAGACGGTCTTCTTCTGGGCTACAATACCGACTATTACGGCGCTACTGCCATGATTGAGCAAGCAGGCATTACCGTCAAAGGCAAAAAAGCCCTGATTTTGGGCACGGGCGGTACCGCCAAAACCCTGTTTGCGGTGCTGAGAGACATGGGCGCAAAAGAAGCGGTTTTTGTGTCCAGAAGCAAATCCGAGGTCGCCATTACCTACGACGAAGTCTTTCCCGACTATGTCGACACGGAAATCCTTGTCAACACCACCCCCGTCGGTATGTACCCAAACACCGACGCCATGCCGATCGACCTTGACGGCTTTACCCATCTGGAGGGCGTGGTAGACGTCATCTACAATCCCCTTGCCACCAAGCTGGTGCAAACCGCCCAAAAAAAAGGCATCAAAGCCACGGGAGG
The DNA here is from genome assembly GCA_045596205.1 of Eubacteriales bacterium. Taxonomy (GTDB): domain Bacteria; phylum Bacillota; class Clostridia; order Oscillospirales; family CAG-272; genus UBA1740. The sequence continues at coordinate 2,582 of JAZOBX010000143.1, forward strand.
TCTCTATATGTTGGCCGCTCAAGGGGTATACGCCTCCTCCCTCTTTTTGGACAAGCCCCTTGACTGTGCAATAGAACAGAGAGTTTACCGCTCCGTTTTGCAAAATAAACAAAATATCGTTTTGATCGGTATGCCTTCCTCTGGGAAAACCACCGTAGGCAAAGCCGTGGCAAAAGCCCTTGGGAGACCTTTTTTTGACTCTGACAAAGAAATCGTCAAAAAGGCAGGGAAGACCATTCCCGCAATTTTTGCCGAAGAGGGCGAAGCCCACTTCCGCGCCCTGGAGAGGGAAGTCATCGCCTCTCTTTCAAAGCACAGCGGCGCAGTCATTGCCACAGGCGGCGGCGCTGTACTTTCTAAGGAAAATATTGACCGTCTCCGTCAGAACGGCATACTCTTTTTCCTTGACCGTTCCCTTGAAAAACTGACCCCAACGGGAGACAGACCCCTCTCTCAAAGCAGGGATGCCCTGCGCCGGCGCTACGAGGAACGCTATCCTCTCTACTGCCGCATAGCAGATAAAATCATTCCTGCAAACGGCTCTGTCAAAGAAGTGACGAAAACGCTTATAGAGGAATTTTCAGCATGAAACTTTTGATTTTGAACGGCCCCAATCTGAATATGCTGGGCATCCGTGAGCCTGCCGTCTACGGTAAAGGCACCTATGCAGAGCTTCTCGAACTGATTTCCGCCCATGCCAAAGAAATGGGCGCGGAAGTGACTTTTGTCCAGTCCAACCACGAAGGCGTCTTGGTGGACGAGATCCAAAATGCCTACTGGCAGCATATCGACGGCATCGTCTTTAACCCTGCCGCCTATACCCATACCAGCATTGCCATTGCCGACGCCCTGAAGGCCGTTGGTATTCCCACCGTGGAGGTCCATATTTCCAAAGTGGAAGAGCGGGAAGCCTTCCGCCAGGTCAGCTACGTCAGAGACGTGGCAATCGCCACAGTCACGGGCAAAGGCTTTATGGGTTATCTGGAAGCCATGGATATACTGAAAGCACACATCGGGGAATAATATGAACATCAGAATTGCAAAGAAGCCCGCCCAAGGCCGCGTGACCGCGCCTCCCTCCAAAAGCATGGCGCACAGACTTCTCATTTGCGCCTCCTTGGCAGAAGGGACAAGTACCGTCCAAAACGTTTCCTTCAGCCGCGATATTCTGGCAACCGTAGAGGCCCTCAAAGCTCTTGGCGCCACCTTTTTGATAGACGGCTCCACCGTCACCGTCACAGGCTGCGGCGGAAAACCTTTGGCCACTTCTCCCTTGCCTTGCGACGAAAGCGGTAGTACCCTGCGGTTTTTGCTTCCCCTCACTCTGCTTTCGGGAGAAGGCGCCACTCTGTTGGGCTCTCCCCGACTGATAGAGCGGGGTGTTGGCATCTACCAAACCCTTTTTGCCAAAGAAGGCGTTGATTTTTCTATTTCCGAAAACCAAATTACCGTAAAAGGACGGCTAACCCCCTCCGATTTTTCACTATTTGGTGGGGTCAGCAGTCAGTTTGTGTCTGGCTTACTCTTTGCTTTGCCCTTGCTTGACCATGATAGTACAGTTTCTGTTTTGCCCCCCGTGGAAAGCAGAAATTATATTGATATGACCGTCCAAGCCCTGTCGCTTTATGGTGTGGAAATCAAAGAAACCTCCCAAAACTGCTTTTTTATAAAAGGCGGGCAACACTATCACGCTTCTCAGCTCCAAGTGGAAGGCGACTGGTCCAACGCCGCTTTTCTTTATGCCCTTGGGTATATGGGCGGCTCTGTGAAGGTAGAAGGGCTTTCCTTTGCCACCCTGCAAGGGGATGCAGTCTGCCTGGAATACCTATCCCGTCTCCAAAAGGGATACGCCACCCTTGACCTTTCGGATTGCCCCGACCTTGCCCCCGTCTTCTTTGCCATGTCCGCATTTTTCGGACACGGTGCCATGTTTACGGGCACAAAACGCCTGAAAATCAAAGAAAGCGACCGCGCAAAAGCCATGGCAGAGGAGCTTGCCAAAATGGGCGCCTCACTTATCATAGAAGAAAACAGCGTGGAGGTTTGCCCCTGCCGTCTCACACCTCCCAAGACCGCCCTATGCGGTCACAACGATCATCGCATCGTCATGGCGCTGTCGGTTTTGCTGACTCACCTTGGCGGTGAAATAGAAGGGGCAGAAGCGGTAGCCAAAAGCTATCCCGACTTTTTTGAAATACTCACTTCCCTTGATGCAGAGGTAGAATATGTTACTCAATAAAGATAAAAAAATACTCATCGTCGGTCTTGGTCTTTTGGGCGGTAGCTACGCTCAGGCCCTTACTCAAAAAGGGTTTGAGGTGGGCGCAATTGACCTGAGCCAAGACAGTATTGCCTACGCCCTCTCCCACAGCATGATTGCCCACGGCAAATGGGAGGTCACAAAAGACTACGTGGAGCAGTTTGACATCGTAGTCTTTGCTCTTTATCCCAAGGTGCTGACTAAATGGATCGAAAATTACCAACACTTCTTTAAAAGCGGTGCCATCCTCACCGACGTCACAGGTGTGAAATGCGCCGTTGTATACGATATTCAGGCATCGCTTCGCCCCGACGTGGAATTTATCGGCGCCCACCCCATGGCGGGTAGGGAAGTGTATGGGGTGGAAAACGCCAACCCCCATATGTTCCTTGGCGCCAACTATATCGTCACCCCCACCGAGCAAAACACCCCTGCCGCCATTGCCCTGTCCGAGGACATCGGGCATCTGCTTGGCTTTGGCACCGTCACCCGCCTTTCCCCCCCGGAGCATGACGAAATGATTGGCTTTCTGTCTCAGCTCACCCACTGCATTGCCGTGTCTCTGATGACGTCAAGAGACACCGCCGCTCTTGTCGACTATTCGGGCGACTCCTTCCGAGACCTGACCCGCATTGCCAAAATCAACGAGCATATGTGGAGTGAACTGTTTTTGTCCAATAAAGAACCCTTGCTCCGCCAAATGGACTTGTTTTTAGACCAATTTGTGAAGCTCAGAGAGTATCTTGTTACCGAAGATCAAGAAAAAATGGAAGAGATGATGCGTCTCTCTACCAGACAAAGAGAACTTTTCGACACCCACCGACCCCCCAGAAGGAGATAACCGCCCCATGATGAATATGGAATTCAGAAGACAGCTTCCCGACCC
>JAZOBX010000144.1:0-2092 GCA_045596205.1 Eubacteriales bacterium
GGCTTTTCGGGCGGCAGAAAGAGTGTGCTTCCCGGTGTCTGCGGCAGAGAGACGGTGATGTATAACCACAATGCGGCGTTTTTGGACAGTCCGTATGCCAGAACAGGTGTGCTGGAGGGCAATCCCGTCCATCGGGATATGCTATATGCGGCAAAGAAAGCCAAGCTGGCGTTTATTTGCAACGTGGTTCTGAATTCTAACCACCGTATCCTCAAATGCGTGGCAGGAGACGTGGAACAGGCTCATGCAGAAGGAGTGGCTTTTTTGCGGGGGCTTTGCGGTGTGAAGCCTGCGTTTGCAGACATTGCTATTTCCACGAACGGCGGCTATCCTTTGGACAGAAACATTTACCAGGCGGTAAAGGGGATGACAGCGGCGGCGGCAACGCTCAGAGAGGGCGGTGTGATCGTGATGCTGGCAAAGTCCGAGGACGGTCACGGTGGTGAAGGGTTTTTTGGGATGTTTCATGAAGAAAAAGACCTGCGCCGCATGATGGAGACTTTTCTTGCGAGAAAGAAGGAAGATACCATTCCCGACCAATGGCAATCCCAGATTTTTGCAAGGGTTTTGCTGGAGCATCCCGTAATTTACGTGTCGGATGCAGACCCTGAGACGGTCAAAGAGTTGCATATGATTCATGCTAAAAATATTGACGAAGCCATGGCAATTGCCGTGGATCTGGTACAAAAAAAACACTATACGGTGGCGGTAATTCCCGACGGTGTGTCGGTGATCATTGGATAAGGAGTAAAATATGAAATTCGTTTTGATGCCCGATTCCTTTAAGGGAACGTTGTCTTCGGAGCAGATTTGCCAAATCATGACCGAAGAAATACAGAATATCCTGCCGAATGCTACGGCGGTGTCCGTGCCCGTGGCGGACGGTGGCGAAGGAAGCGTGGATGCGTTTCTTTCGGCTGTTGGCGGTGAGAAAGTATATGTGACGGTAAAAGGGCCCTACTTTGAAGATGTTGAAGGATTTTACGGTCTGATTGACCAAGGCAAAACAGCGGTGATTGAGATGGCGGCGGCGGCAGGTCTGCCCCTTGTGGGAGAGAAGAAAAAACCGTCACTGACCACCACCTACGGCGTTGGCCAGCTGATGCTTCACGCCCTGCAAAGCGGCGCAAAAAAGATCATTTTAGGGCTTGGCGGGTCTGCTACCAACGACGGCGGCTGCGGCGCGGCGGCGGCGCTGGGGGTTGCTTTTTATGACAGAGACGGCAAGGCGTTTATTCCCACGGGCGGAACACTGAAAAACATTGTAAGCATTGACACGAGCCATATTTTTGCGCCTCTGAAAGAGGCGGAAGTGGTGACCATGTGCGACATTGACAATCCCATGTACGGCGAGCGGGGCGCGGCATACATATTTGCCCCTCAAAAAGGCGCAGACGAGCAAGAAGTCAGGCGGCTGGACGAGGGTCTTATGCATCTGGCAGAGGTACTGCTTCGCGATACAAAAAAAGACCTGTCAACCTTAAAAGGCGCAGGCGCGGCAGGGGCTATGGGCGCAGGGACGGTGGCGTTTTTTGATGCTACACTGCAAATGGGCATTGAGACCGTGCTTGACACGGTAGGCTTTGACGGTCTTGTGTCTGATGCAGATTTCGTTATCACGGGCGAAGGAAAGCTGGACGGACAAAGCCTTGGCGGTAAGGTCATAGACGGCATTGCCAAACGGGCGAAGGCGAAAAATAAACCTGTGATTGCCATTGTAGGCGGCGTAGTTGACAAGGAAATTCAGCCTGTATATGAGGCAGGGGTGACGGCGGTATTTCCCGCTTGCCGTTTACCTGTTGACTTTTCTGTGAGCCGCGCTCAGAGCGAAGAGAATTTGCGGTATACCGTGCGAAATGCGCTTCGCTTAATGAAAACAATGCAAAAAGAAAACTAATTTGCGTTTTCATTTTACAAACAAAAAAAAGCCTTCTCGCGCCAGAGAAAGGGGAAAAGGACTTTTAGGTAAACAAATGTTGACATAATTTGCAATAAATAGTCAACAAGGACACCTTATCCACCGCAAGCGGTCCCCCTTCCTCTGCCGAGGAAGGCTTTTTTATTTTGAGAGAATGATTGAATAAGCTTCTAT
>JAZOBX010000145.1:0-7875 GCA_045596205.1 Eubacteriales bacterium
GAAAGCAAGGTGTTCGGTATCGGCGCAGAAAGCTACACCGAAGGCTCCAACGAGTTCGTTCTCGGTTACTGCACCAGCCGCGGTATCGCCTGCACCCTTGACGCAGGCCACTTCCATCCCACCGAAGTCATCTCCGACAAGATTTCGTCCGTTCTTCAGTTTACCAAAGACCTGATGCTCCACGTGAGCCGTCCTGTCCGTTGGGACTCCGACCACGTTGTGATTTTGGACGATGAGCTTCGCGCCATTGCCCAATCCCTCGTGCGCAACAATTATCTGGACCGCACCCATATCGGTCTTGACTACTTCGATGCTTCCATCAACCGCGTTGCCGCATGGGTCATCGGTACTCGCAATATGTGCAAGGCCCTGCTTTACGCCCTGCTGGAGCCCACCGAAATGCTTATGCAAAAAGAACTGGAAGGCGACTATACCACACGTCTCGCCATGCTGGAAGAACTGAAATCCTATCCCTTCTCCGCCGTTTGGGATTACTACTGCGAAATGATGGGCGTGCCCGTTCGTGAGGCTTGGCTTGGCGAAGTGAAGCAATACGAACACGACGTTTTGTCCAAGAGAAACTAATGCTTTTTGTGACCCCCTACTGCCGCTCTACTCTTTGGGGCGGCAGTCGTTTATTTACCTATTTTCCGAAAGTAGATTTGCCCAACCTGGCAGAAGCATGGATTTTTTCTCTTTCTTCGGCGGGAGAGGGAACGGTCATGGGCGAAAGCCTCACAAATGCACTGACTGCAAAAGGTGTGGATAAAGCCACCCTTTCGGTACTCCCCCTTGTGAAGCTCATCGACACGGCTGACCTGCTTTCCGTCCAGGTGCATCCAAACGACAGCGAAGCACTCGCGCTTGACGGTGAGCCTCGCGGCAAAAACGAAATGTGGTATATTCTGGATGCAGAAAAGGATGCATTCATTTATCTTAACTTAAAGCATGATAAAGCCGCCTTTCTTTCGGCGCTGGACAAGCTTACTCCCACCGATGAAATGCAAAAGGTCTACGTCAAAAAAGGGGACGTATTTATGATTCCTGCGGGAATGGTCCACGCTCTTGGCAAAGGCATTACCCTTTTGGAAGTGCAACAGCAAAGTGACCTGACCTACCGCCTGTGGGATTTTATGCGTCGGGATGTCAACGGCGAGCTTCGCCCTCTTCATACCGAAAAGGCAAAAGCCGTACTGAAAGCGCTGACAAAGCAAGAGGTAGAAGCGTTCCGCTACGCCATGGGTAACCAAAAATCCTATACTGTAAGCGATAATGCTAAACCAAAAGTGGATTGTTTGGCAAATACCCCCTACTTTTCTCTTGAAATAGCAGAGGTAGACCCAAACTCCCCCTTAATGCTTTCCGCTCTCCAAAATCCCGTTATTTTGGTTTGCACCGAAGGCGAAGGACAGCTCTCCACCGCCCACGAAACAAGCTCTTTTGGTATGGGAGAGACGGTGTGTCTATTGCCTTCCGACGGTGACGTGACCCTCAGCGGCGCCCTTTCCTGCGCCATCATTTCTATTTCCCCAATTGTCAACTAAACTGTGTTTGTTTTTTGGTCGGTGAAAAGGGCTGAGGCGGTCTTATAGGCAAAAAATGCTTATCCAAAAAGGGTAGTCACACGCTTTTTCCCTGCAAAGAATATCATTTTATACTAAAAATAAAAAAGCAGATAGAAAAGTTCTTCTTCTCTATCTGCTATTTTTTTGTCAATGCTCTATGAAGCATTTTGCGAAATATGCATTTTGCCTTTTTAAAAGGCTCTCCTGCCCTCTTTACCCCTTTTCTGAAAAGTTGTTTGAATAATGCCGGGGCGGGACGCATAGGATGGAGTGTGCATCAAAGGTTTTTCAGTTGATTGATGCAGGTATGGCAGATCAGTTTGCCCCCAAACTCTACCAGTTGCTCCATGCTGTTGCAGATCGTACAGCAGTCATGGAATTTTTCAATGGTAATCTTGCCGTTTTCCACAGACACTTCCAGCAGATCCTGGTCGTTGATCTGGAGTGCGCGGCGCATTTCCTTGGGAATCACAACCCTGCCTAAATGGTCAAGAGATTTCACAACGCCTTTTTTGGTTTTCATGCATTCGGCTCCTTTCCACCCATTGGGTCTACCAATAGTATACACGATTTGCCAAAAAATGTCAATACCTATCTGAAAATAGTTGAAAATGTCGGAAATTTTGTTTTCACCGTCAACGGAGACGCCCATGCAGGAAAAACATACTCCTTTTGAACATATCCTCTCTCTTTTTCCTAAAGAAGCCAGAGAAAAAATAGAACGGGTGCAAAACGGTTATTTTGGCTTTGCGGAAAAGCTCAGCGAAATCCGCCTGCGCGCCAACCGATTCGTGTCTCTTACCGTAGAAGGGAAGAATCTGCCCGTCCATTTTAGCTTTACCGAAGAAGATCTGGCCTATATTTTGCGGCTGTGCTGTGAAAATTCCGTCTACGCCTACACCGAAAGTCTGAGGGAGGGCTACGTCACCTTCCACGGCTCCCGCGTAGGTGTGGCAGGCAGAGCGGTTTTGGAAGACGGGGTGCTGACAGGCATTGACCACATCACCTCCCTCGTCTTTCGCATTCCCCATAGCGTACACGGTGCGGCAAATACAGCAGTATCCGTTTTTCGCGCTCTTGGGGAAACTTCGGGCATTTTGGTGTATTCTCCGCCGGGCGTAGGCAAAACCACCCTTCTGCGCGATATGGCGCGGCAGCTTTCCAGGGGCCCTAAAGCCAAGCGGGTTGCCATTGTGGACTGTCGGGGAGAACTGTCGGGGGAGGATTTGGGAGAGAGCGCCATGGTGGACATTTTGCGGGATTATCCCAAAGCCGAAGGCATTGAAATTGCCACCCGCACCCTTTCTCCCGAGGTGGTCATCTGCGACGAGATCGGCGGCTTTGACGAAGCGGAGTCTATTCTCGGGGTGCAAAACTGCGGCGTACCGCTGATTGCCTCTGCTCATGCAGCCACTTTCAGCGGACTGCTCAAAAGAACCCCCATCCGTTTGCTTTTGGAATATGACGTTTTCGGCGCATTTGTGGGTGTTACGAGACAAAACGGGCAGTACGTCTACCATATTGACTATGCAAGAGATATTCTCAAAGCAGACGCAGGCAGAAAGGAGACAGAGGGATGTTACTCAAAACCTTTGGCGTGATTTTGCTTTTGTCAGGCAGTCTTTATCTTTGCTTTTGCTTTACGCAGTTTGAAAGACGGAGACTCCGGCAATGCGAAGGTCTGCTTTTACTGCTTCGCCATATTAAAGCCCAGATCTCCTGTTTCCATATGCCCCTCGGCCGTATTTACGCCACCTTTTCTTCGGAAGAGCTGGAGCGATGCGGTTTTTTGGAAGCCCTGCGCCAAACCGAAGATATTTCCAAAGCGCTTGACAGCGCGAAGGGAGAAATGTGGCTGTCGGGAGAGGAAATGACACTTCTCCGCTCTTTTTCGGGGGAAGTGGGTACGAGCTACGTGGAAGAGCAAATTGCCTGTTGCGACTATTATATCGGGCAGCTGGAGCAAGCCTATGCAGAGCGAAAAAACGCCCTCCCTGCCCGCAGAAAGCTCTACCGCTCTCTGTTTATCACAGGAGGACTTATGCTGGTGATTATCCTTCTTTGAACGCCAAAAACAAAGAACAAAAGTAAAACCCCCTATTAAATATCGAAAAAACAATACATATAGCAGAGGAAACCCTATGGATGTTAGTTTGGTACTCAAGGTGGCGGGTATCGGTATGCTGGTGACCGTTGCCGCGCAAATTTTAGGAAAAGCAGGACGAGACGAACAAGCTATGCTTGTGTCTCTCTCGGGCATCATTCTGGTATTACTTATGCTGGTGGAAGAAATCGGCACACTCATTGGTGAAGTGAGGGCGGTGTTTGGATTCTGATGAGTTTATTGCAAATTCTTGGTATTGCCATCCTGTGTGGCATACTGACCGTTTTTCTCAAAGATACGGAGAGCAAATTCACCCCTCTTCTCACTGTGTTTGGCGGAGTGCTTCTCCTTTCCTTTTTCCTTTTCCGTATTGCCCCTACCTTTTCTCTTGTTACCCACTATCTGGAAGCCTACCAGTTCAGCGACAAGGGCGGACTTCTCGTGAAAGCCTTGGCGGTAGGTTACCTGACCCAAATCGGCGGAGACACCTGCAGAGACCTTGGTGCAGATGGCATTGCCTCCAAACTGGAGCTGTGCGGAAGAGCAGAGCTTCTGCTGTTGACACTCCCCACTCTTACCGAGCTGCTCAACGTAGCTTTTGCCTTGGTAAACCCATGAATATGCAAACTTATATTTACAAATACAAGTCAAAACTTAGAAACCCTCCCCGAAAATACCTAAAAAGCCTACTGCGACTTTTTCTTTTGTTCTGTCTGCTTATTCCGATTTTTACCGTGTTTGCTTCAGCCGAAACCCCTGAATATGCGGTAGAGCATTGGCTGGACAAACTTCGTGATATTCTCCCAAATGCCATATCCGACAAGGTGCAGCTCAGCGATGAGGAGGACGTATCCAAACTGGTGGGGATTCCCTATATCCTCTCTCTGATTTACGGAGGATTAACGGACAAGCTGCCTTCTCTGATGGGCGTTCTTGCCTCTATGTTTGGCATGGCTTTGCTTGGCGGAATGAGCGGCCTTTTACAAGACGGTATCAAAGGTGAGCAAACCCAAAAGGTAGTGGGCGTGGTACTCTCTGCGGGGCTTTCACTTGCCCTTTATGAAATGACCTTTCCCGCTCTTTGGCGCGGTCTTTCTGCCATAGCTGATATTACAGACTTTACCTCAGCCCTCGTGCCTATTATGGGTGGTGTATATGTGGCAGGCGGCAATTACGCTACCGCCGCTACCCAAAGCGGCGCCCTCACCTGGCTTGTGGCAGAGCTGAATGCTCTGTCAAACGGCATCTTGCGGTCTCTGATGTCTGCTTCCTTTGCCTTTGCTTTGCTTGGCGCTCTTGGAACGGGTGTGGACACGGGCGGTATCGCCAAGTCTCTTAGGCGGATCGTTATTGTGGTCATGGGGGTCATTGCAACGCTGTTTTCAGGCTCGCTGGCTCTGCAAACCACCCTTTCCGCCTCCACCGACAGCGTTGCCATGCGCACCGCCAAATACGCCGTAGGGCAAATGATTCCCACCGTAGGCTCTACCATATCCGGCACGCTCTCCACCGTGGCGGTGTCTGTGGGGCTCATTAAAAGTACGGTGGGGGCAGGTGGCGTAGGCATTTTGCTCACCCTTTTGCTGCCGCCTCTTGTGGAGCTGTATCTCTTTTCTCTTTCGCTTTCTCTGAGCAAGTCTTTTTGCGCCCTGCTTGGCTTTCGCACGGGCGAAAAACTGTTTGCGGATTTTCAGTCGATTTTTGATATGGCAATGGGCGTGCTGGCGATTTCGGGCGTTATGCTGCTATTGTCTCTTGGCATTTTTATGAAATCCACGGTGGCTGTGGGATAGGAGGAAGGACGTGCTTCAAATCTCTTCAATTGTGGTGGCGGTAGGCATCGTGGTGCTCGCCTCTCTGCTTTCTCCCGAAGGAAAGCAGAAAAAATGGGTGAATTTCGTGCTGGGCGTGGTAGCGTTTTCGGTGTTGGCAACGCCGCTACTCTCAGTCGGGGATCTTTCTTTTTCTCTGCCCGACACCTTCCCCGACCAAACAACCGAGGGCAATGCCATGGAGTATCTGCTCAGTATGAGCGAAACAGAAATCAAAAAAACGCTCTCCGACGTATTTGCAATAGAGCAGTCGCATATCCATGTGGATATAGACGGAGATAAAAAGCAACTGTCCGTTACCTTTTTATGTGAGGTAGAAGAGACGGGTGTGCGCCGCTATCTAAAAAAAACGGTAGGAGAAGAGTGGGAGGTGAAGATCAATGGAAGATGAACGGATATTTACCAAGTTTTTTCTGTCGCTGAAACGAAAATGGCTGGTGGTACTGGTGGCGGCGCTTGGGGTAGGCTTGGTACTACTGGGCGGCAGTATGACCGAAAAACACACCGCCACCTCCACCGCCCCCACCGCCGATGAATTTGAAACCGCCTACCGCAAAGACATGGAAGAAAGCATCACCGCCATGTGTAAAAAAATAGACGGCGCGGGGGACGTATCCGTGATGATCACCCTGTCATCCGGCAACGCCTATACCTACAGCGGCGGAAAACTGGTGGCGCATCAGCTACCCACCGTGGCAGGTGTGGCGGTGATCTGCGACGGTGGAAGCAACGAGCGCGTCAAAGGCGAAATCACCCGGATGATTGCGGCGCTGTTGGACATCGGCACCCACCGAATTTACGTGGGAAAATCAAAATAAAAGGCATATCCGAAAAACCGCACTCATATAGTGGAGTGTAACAAAAAATCATGCGGAGGCAAATCATGAAAAACATTTTTAAAAGCAAATTTTTCAGCCGTATCGGTCGGCGCAACCTGATGATCGTGTCCATTGTGTTACTGCTCGGTGTGGCGGTATACGTCAACTACCGTTGGTTTTACGACCCCACCACCGACATGGGCTACGGTGACAACAATATGCAAGACCAACCGGCAGGGGAAAACAACAGCCAAACAAACGATTACTTCGCCTCGGCTGACCTGAGCCGTCAACAAGCCCGCGACGAAGCCTTGGAAGTCCTCCAAGCCACCGTTGACGCCTCCTCTTCCAGCGAGGCAGACGTGCAAAGCGCATTGGCGCAAATTGCCCGCATTGCCGAAGACATTGAAAACGAATCCAACATCGAAACCCTCATCTTGGCAAAAGGCTTTGACAAATGCGTTACCGTCATCAACGGCGACAGCGCCTCCGTGGTGGTCAGCTGCGAAGGCGAAGGCCTGCTCCCCACCCAAGTAGCGCAAATATCCACCATCGTTTACGAGCAAGCAGGCATTTTGCCTGACAACGTAACCATCATCCAAAAATAAGGTCTCATTCACTTGGGACTTTCCCCTCAAAATTCCTTTGCATATTTTTCTAAAAAAGAGAAGAACAGTTGTGCGATGTTCTTCTCTTTTGTTTTGCATATGCAGTTTCTTTCCCGCGTTTAGACATACTTTGCATAAAGAAACGCATATACTTATATTTGAAAACAAATCCAAAAAGCAGGCGAAGGCTTTTGCCCAAGCCAAGAAAGGTATTACGTATGGAAAAAGTCAGAGTGGGTGTCATCGGTGCTACGGGAATGGTAGGGCAAAGGTTGCTTTGTCTTATGGAAAAACATCCGTTTTTTGAAGTCAGAATGCTTTTGGCAGGAGATAGGTCAGCGGGGAAAAGTTACGAAAAAGCGGTAGACGGTCGGTGGAAATTGGAACAACCCATCCCCACATACGCCAAATCCATGCAGGTTTTTTCTGCCGAAAAGGACATTGGAATTGCCAAAAGGGAAGTAGACTTTGTGTTCTCTGCCGTGTCCATGCCAAAAGAACAAATCCGTCTTTTGGAAGAAGCCTATGCCACGTCCGAAATACCCGTGGTGTCAAACAACAGCGCCTGCAGAACCCTTCCCGACGTGCCCATGCTGATTCCCGAAATCAACCCCCATCATCTGGCAGTCTTGCCCCTGCAAAAAAAGCGGCTGGGTACCCACCGCGGCTTTATCGTCACCAAACCTAATTGCTCCATTCAAAGCTACGTACCGGCATTGACACCGCTTTGCAAGTTCGGACTGCGTTATGTGGCTGTCTCCACCTACCAGGCGGTCAGCGGCGCAGGGAAGACCTTATCTGCGATGGAAGAGATCTCGGACAACGTCATTCCCTATATTTCGGGCGAAGAAGAAAAAAGCCAGGAAGAGCCATTGAAAATTTGGGGTGACGTCAGCGAAAAAGGTATTGTTTTCGCCAAAACCCCCCTGATTTCTGCCCAATGTGTCA
>JAZOBX010000146.1:0-2341 GCA_045596205.1 Eubacteriales bacterium
AGGGGAGAAAGGCGGTGGAGCAAAGGTAGAGACTGCCTGTGTTGATGTAGTGTTCGGCAAGGCCGGGTTGCTCACCGTAAAGTCCGTGGACCAGCCAGCCCTGTTCGTCAAAAATGGGGGCGTGCATGAAGCGGTCGATCACCGCATCAAGGGCGCAGCGGACGGCAGCGGGGGAGAGGTCGCACAGCTCCTCGGTCATTGCCTGGGCAAGCCATTGGAATGCGCCCATGCGGTAGACGATGGACCTGCCCACGTAGGGGTAGGTGCCGTCGCTCCCAATCATGTGCTCCAGAATGTCGGCGTAGCGACTGCCGCGGGTGAGGACGGTTTCCTTCATGTTTGCGATCTCTTTGCTGTCCCATTGCATTTCAAGGACAATGTCGGTGAGCATGGGCATAATGACGAAGCTGTTATAGTAGTCGGCGTGGAGAGGGGCGCCGTCACCGTAAATACCGTCGCCCTTGTACCAATCCATAAACTGGCGGAGAGGGTAGAGGATGCGCATCATATCGTATTCGCCCCCCAGCAATTTGATGCCCACTTCCACCATAGCGGAAAACAGCACCCAGTTACAGCTGTGGGGATTGATGCTACGGGTTTGGGCAAGGGCGTTGGCAATTTGCATACGGAGGGGCCAAGGGAGAGATTTCGTGAAGCTCTTGGCGCGGACCAGCCCGTGGGCAAGGAAGGCGGCATCCACCAAAGGCTGTGCGCCTCTTTCTCCCGTAAAATTCATGTAGGCGGGGGAGTCGGGATTGGTGGCAAGGTCGAGGCAGTGGGCAATTTTGGCTCTGTCCCCGCGCGCGAGCTCTTCTTCCTCCTCCGAGCGAAGAAAATCGCCGAGAAAAGGCCCTATTCCTGCCATGCTCCGCCCAAAGGCTTCCAGCTCGGCAAAAGCGGAACGGTCAAATTTTCCATAAAAACGGCAAGGCATTTTTTCTTTCAGCTCTGCTTTTTCCAGGGCGTCAAACACGGGCATGGTAATGCGGTGAAGGTATTCTATCCATTTTTCTCTGGTGGTCATTTGAAAGTTCCTTTCGGAAGAGAGTAGATTTCGGTCTGTTTAGTTACCTCTATTCTACACGAATTTTAAAAAAATGCAACCCCTTTGGGAAAAAAGAGCGGGCAAAGGTGTGGCTTTTGCTTTACAACGGGAGAGAAATCGTGTATAATAGAAAGGAAAAAACAAAGAAAGGGGAATCGGCATGAGAAGAAAAACTTTGCTACCCGAGCTGCTCTCTCCTGCGGGCTCTTTTGAGGCGTTGGTGGCGGCGGTGGAAGCAGGGGCAGACGCCGTCTATTTTGGCGGTGGGGCATTTCACGCCCGCGCTATGGCGAAAAACTTTGACCGCGAGGAAATCAAGCGCGCCATTTTGTATCTTCATCTCCACGGTGTGAAGGCGTATATGACCCTCAACACCTTGATTTTTGACCGCGAATATACTGCCGCTCTGGAAGAGGCAAGGTTTTACTACGAAAGCGGTGCCGATGCCCTGATCTGCGCAGACCTGGGGCTGATCTGGAAAATCCGAGAAGCTCTTCCTAAAATGCCTGTCCATGTGTCAACCCAAGCCTTTATCCATAGCACGGAGGGGGCAAAGGTGTATGAAAAGCTGGGGGCAGAGCGTGTAGTGGTGGCAAGAGAGCTGTCCAAGGAGAATATTGCCTCTATTGTGGAAAACAGCGGCGTGGAGGTGGAAATTTTTCTCCACGGCGCCATTTGCGTGTGCCATTCCGGCCAATGCCTGTTTAGCTCCGCCGTGGGCGGCAGAAGCGGCAACCGTGGGCAATGCGCCCAGCCCTGCCGTCTGCCCTACCAAGGGGGCAACCATCTGAGCCTGATGGATATGTCTTTGGCAAAGCACATCCCGTGGCTGATCAAAAGCGGCGTATCCTCGCTGAAGATCGAAGGACGCATGAAGTCGCCCCACTACGTTTACCATACCACCAAGCTGTTCCGCACGCTCCTGGACGAAGAACGCTCTGCTACCGACGCGGAAATGGAGCATCTCAAACGGATCTTTTGCCGCGGTGAAAAGTTCTCCGACCACTATTTTGCCGCCCGCCCTCTCGTGGGCATGACGGGGGTCAGAAGCGAAAAAGAAAAGGCGCAGACCAGAGAAGAAGCGGACAAAATATACACGCCCGAAAGAGTAAAAATCAAAGCAAATATAGATATTTCTGCAAAAACCCCCGCTAAAATGACCCTAAAAATGGGGGAGGCGGTGGCAACCGCCTTTGGACCTGTACCCCAAGCCGCCCAAAACGCGCCTCTTGCGAAAGAGGCGGTGAGGGAACGCCTTGCAAAGATGGGAGATTCCTTCTTCTCCCTTTCCGAAGA
>JAZOBX010000147.1:0-10746 GCA_045596205.1 Eubacteriales bacterium
CGGGGGTAGCAAACCAAAATATAATGAAAATGCACATAGCGATTGGGGAGAAGATAGTATAACTTTTTGCGAAGCTCATGGAAAGCATGAAATATATGCATACGTCCTTTTGGTTTGCGGTTATGCGCAAATACGCAGCTCGGAAAATTATTTGATTCTATGTTTTACAATATCTACTATGCGCACGATCGCCGGCGACAGCACCAAGCTGACCACCAATTCGCCCACGAAGTTCAGCCCCGCCAAACCAAGGAAGAGCAGCTTCACACCGCTGTTGAATCCGCCAAAGGCGTCGGGGAACATAGAGGGCAGAGCGTTCAAAGTGTCAAAATAGAAGATCAGCATACCCACGACGAAAATGCCTGTATTCAGAATCGGGGCAGAAACAGAAGCAATCACCGTTTGCAGGGTTTTATTTTTCTTGCCCAAAGGGTTTTCCAACGCTTTATAGATCACGCCCGCGCCAAATCCTGCCGCGGTGGCTTTGAGCAGACAAAGCACGATAAACCAGAAGGGTCTTGCCTCAAACAAAATCAGCGAAAATCCGTCTGCGCCCGTGATCCCCATGACGGCGGTCACAATGCCAAACACAAGCCCAAGGATCGCCCCTGCTTTGACCCCCAGGAGACACGCCCCTATCACAATAGGCACCAGCACCAGCGACATGGGCAAGGGCCCGATTTTCACAAAGGTCCCCAACAGCTGCAACACCACCACCAAGGCAGATAGCAACGCCAGTTCGGTCATAAATAGAATTGCTTTTTTATTTTTTCGGTTTTCCATGTTGTCTTCTCCTTTATTCTGCCTTTTTCCCGTCGGTCAAAAAGGAATACGCCAGCTCCAGGGTCCGCTTGGACTTGGGAAATTTCAGCGCGGCATACGCCGCCTCATAGGGGAGCAGATAGGCGTCGCTGACCTCCGAGGGGTCCACGCGAATGGGTTGGTCCCGGTAGGTCGCCAAAAAGTACGTGACCATTTTGGTACGCCCACCGCGGAGGGTATATTCCACCACGTGTCTGAACCCGGGCACAAGCTCCACCGTCACACCCAGCTCCTCACGGATTTCCCGCAAAGCCGCCTGGCGCTCGGTCTCGCCTTTTTCCAAATGTCCTTTCGGCAACCCGCAGTCGCCGTTCTTCTCTACCACCAGGGCAAAATGCCGCACACCGTCCTTTACGGTATACACCACCGCCCCCGCAGAATGTTCGTTTGCCACAACCCCACCGCCTTTCTTCTTTGACTTCCCCGCCCTTCGGACGGCATAAAAACATATCTATTATACACCCCTTGCCCACCCAAGTGCAAGTGATTTTCACATAAAACCACATAAAAGTGTGAGAAAAATCACACTTTTCTATATAATTATGTGAGAAAAATCACACTTTTCTATAATTGTTTCTTTTTGTAAGGCTTCTAACAAATCTATCTTCCTCCCTTTTCGAGCATTGGTAATGATCGCTTTATAAAAGAACAAAAACGCAAAACGTTATACTTTTTGGTTTATTTTAACCCGTTTTAGGTTAAAAGTCAATCATCTGAAACAGATGAAAGCATAATGTAAGCAACAAACAATGTGGAGGAAAAAGAATGTACCCTCGTATACGGGACTTGCGGGAAGATAAGGATATGACACAAACCCAGATCGCCAAAATGCTGGGTATGTCGCAAACAGGCTATTCTAAATATGAAACGGGGGAAAACGATATTCCCACTTCGGTTTTGATTCAATTAGCACGGTTCTACCAGACCAGCATTGATTATCTGCTGGGCGAAACAAACAACCCCAAACGGAACAAATAAAAATCAGAGATGGTATACAAACGCATCAGAGACCTGCGAGAGGATAAAGACTTAACCCAAAAAGAAATGGCTCTGCATTTACATTGCTCGCAACAGGTCTATAGCAATTACGAATTGGGACAAAGGGATATTCCCACGGAAATCCTGATCAAACTTTCTGCATTTCATAACGTTTCCGTGGATTTCATTCTCGGCATTACGGATGATCCCAAACGGAATCCATAAAAAAATGAGAGCAAAATTTGCTCTCATTTTTTGTTTTGCGGAAACCGGTTTGCGTTTAATAGAGTCTGACTTTTTGCTCCACCATCTGGTGGTCAAGGCGGAAATAGCTGTGGGTGCCGTTGAAGCCCACTTCGAAGTAGTGGCCGTCTACATAGGCGGTCAGATTATGGGCCAGTTCCATGAGGGCGGTGTATTCGGCATAGACCTGGCCGTTGATGACCAGCTCGTTGGTGCGTTTCACTCTGCGGTATTCCACTTCGTAGTCAAGGACTTTGGAGGAGAGGAGAATTCTGTGTTTGACGTGTCTGTCCGACTGTCTTAAAATGGGAGAGTTGGGAATATTTGCCGCAGGGGGTGCTTGGTAGCCTTCTGCTTGGGCTTCGGGATTTTCGGGGTTTGCCACGGGTGCCTGGGTGGGGAAAGGAGGGGCAAACGAGGGGGCGGGCATACGCTGCAGCTGGGAGCAGGCGTGGACGCCCATCACAAGAGACACGATGACCCAAACATGGAAGGCAATGTCTATCATAGAGCCGATCATCATTTCTGCGCCGCCAAGGAAGGCAAAGCCAAGCAGGGCGAGACTGTCAATGCCAAAGAAGATCAATGCCGCAATGAGGCCGATTTTGGTATGCTTTTTGGACAGAATCCAGCACACCAGATAAAGAAGAGTGATGATGATGGCAGCGACCAGAAGCACGTAAAATACAACGGGCGGGAAAAATTCGCGGATATAGTAGTCGGGGCCGTAGTATTCAGCGGGAAACATACCGCAAAGGTCCATGCCGATCTGCACGAAGAAATAGGGTAAGTAAGCGGAAAACAGGAAGTAGGTGTTGCTTTTGCTCACGAGCAATACGGTATTGATGACGGTAAACGCCAAAACGAGAAGCAGATTGGCGCGGGCATTGTTGCACTTTTTCTCCAGCGCTTCTCTGCCAAAGCTTGCATGGGGTTGCATAGAGATTCTCCTTTATTCGTAAGATATTGCCATTGTAGCATAAACAAATGCAAAAGGCAAGTGCTACGGGCATTTTTATACCCGCTTACAGTTTTTTCAATAAAGAAAACGATTTTTGATCTTATAACTGATTGGTAAACAAAACAAAGCGGCGGAAAAAGCGGTCTTGCTTTCTGAACACCCTCAAAACGTACCGATAATCCTTTTCCCGCAAACGCCAGGTGGGAGGGATGGGGGTAGCAGAGGTATATGCTCTGAACAGAAGATCATACACCGCCGTATAGCGGTCGCCGTCTCCTTCAAAATACATACCCAGCGTATCGGCAACGGTATCTAAAAGGTTCCAGCGGTGGAGGACTTGCTTGTAGTCAATGGGATTTTGAATGGGCGCATCAAAATCATATACCACCGTATCGTTTTGCATCTCCAGCCCCTTCTCTTGGCAAAAGCGTTGCATCTCTGCCATAGACTGAAAATACAAAACCTTCCCTTGGCAATGCAAAACGGCATCGCTCCGCTTGGTGTCATAATACAGCGTCAGATACGCATTCCCTTTGTGACGGAGCAAAATCGGAAATACCCTTTTTTCTATTGCATCTTGACAGATCACCAACGTTTTCCCTCCCTGTTTTTTGTTTTATTGTAGCATAAAGCCTCCCTTTGGTCAAGCGCGAACCCGTCACTTAAGGAGCGCACGTATCATATTTTTTGCAAAATTTTTCGATTTGACTTTTGTGGGCGGTTTTTGGTACAATGTATATGCTACAATGTGTATAGGAGGATGTCCAAAATGCATGCAAAAAAACAACTGATTCTATGGGTACTCAGCGTGTTAAACAATGAGAGCGATGAAAACCACCCCCTCACGCAAGTCAAAATCGCAGAAATTATTTCCAAGGTATATCCTTGCGACAGAAAAACGGTTTGCAGAAACATCAAATTCCTACAAGCTATGGGCTATCCCATCAAGAAAACGAACAAGGGATTTTATATGGACTGCAGGCTTTTTTCTGTGGACGAGGTGAAGTTCGTACAGGATGCCATTCTGAACGCGCCGGGAAAAAGCGAATTTGAAAAAGAGATGCTCATGGACAGAGTGATGGAAGTCCTCACTACCGCGTATCGGAGGTAAAATTTGAGTTTATCTTTTGAAGGGTTTGCACAGGCTTTAGAGAGATGCCATGCAATGGATGAACGCTTGCAAAAGCTGTTTGGCTTTAATCCCACCACTTGCGATCACTACGGCATCATACGGCTGTACAACCAAAGAATCGACTCCCGCACCGCAGACGAAACCATCATCGCCATCCGAAACAAATATCTGAAATGGAAAAAAACCGTTTTGGATATTTTTGAAGCCCAAGGTGTTTCTCCCGACGAGGAGGACTTTTGCGCCATGTTTCGCGTCAGCGGTATGTATGGCACACTGTATTTTTTAGACATACCCGTGGATATTGATGGCGATCCTGAAATATTTCGCCAAAAAATCCTGGCATTTTTAGAAAATGAAAAATCGTCACAAAATCAGTAAGATCGACAAAGAGAGGTAAAAAACATGGAAAAAAATCATATTTTTTCTTTTCCCGGCGGAGACCAGCTTGCCAAAATGGCGGCTTGGTGGTTTGTATCCTATTCATACTATCTGTACATAGACAAATCCCATTTTAACTGGAATAAGTCTAAAACCGCATCTACCCGACGTTCCGTGTACGAAAGAACAAAAGAATACCACGTAT
This sequence comes from Eubacteriales bacterium, assembly GCA_045596205.1. Taxonomy (GTDB): domain Bacteria; phylum Bacillota; class Clostridia; order Oscillospirales; family CAG-272; genus UBA1740. The sequence goes on from JAZOBX010000147.1 coordinate 4,720, forward strand.
ATTGGTTAACGGAAATTTTATGCATGAAGAATCTTGACGTGCACAAAAACGCAGGTGGACTGCACTCCGATGAAATCAAAGCCATGGCAAAAGAGCTTCTCGCTCTTCGTTCCAAAGACGAAGGCCGAAGCGAAATCCAGGCATTGATAAACAGCTTGCAAAAGCAGTTGCAAAGCAAATAAATGCGCCTTGGCAAAACTCCAAGATTGCAAAACAAACCCCAATATATGCAAAAAAAGAGCAAGCTTTTGCTCTTTTTTGTTAGGCGATCATATATTGCCGCTTCGCTTTGCGAAGTGTGCAAACATAGTTTTAGCGTGTTCTCCAAAAAGAGAACACGCTAAAATTTTTATTCCTTATGTCCGCACATGGAGCATCGGTTGCCTTGCATCAGATTGCCGCACTTGGGGCAGGCTTTTCTTATGCCGTAGGGTGCGCCTTGCTGTTGCTGATAGGGTTGCTGATAGGGTTGCTGATAGGAAGGGGGAACATAGTTGGCATAGGATTTGTCAGAGAGACAAGCCACGATGATCACACCAATCCAACCCAGGAAAAATGCACCGATGACCCAGCCCACTACGCTTCTGGATTTTTTGTTTGCCAGAATGCCGCTCACAATCATAGCCGCGATGGTGGAAATCCAGGAAATCGCCATATAGGTACCGTCAAACATTCCCATAAGTATTCTCGCTTTCGTTATAATTGGGTATACACTTTTTCTTTACCCTTGCTTACATACAGTATACTTGGCTTTTTGGAAAAAGTCAATACCGTATCACGATTTGTTTGGCAAAAACCGCCATTTCGCGGGGAAACACGGCATATTTTGACTGTTTTTTAGATGTAAAAACCCGTCTTATTTGGTATACACGATCTGATACTCTACGAGCTTCATCGTGTGACTATCCGCGTCATACAAAATATTCAGAAAACGGTAGGTGCCGCTGTGTTCGGGCAATTCGTTGAATTGCTTGGTGTCTTGGTTGTAAATAAGGCGATAATCGCCGGTTTGCATATCAAAGAAATAGGATGTAATGCCAATTAAGTCATTGGGAATTTGCGACAGCCATTTTTCATTGTTCGGGAGGCTTCTCTCAAAGGCGATTACCGCGTCGGCGTCAAAATAAATCTCGCTGGAAGAATAAATATATCCGCCGGAAAAAGACTGCGAATTTTGTGTCCAATCCTGCGTATTGATATGCGCATGGGGAGGAATATCCAGCGCCAGCATTTGCTCCGCGCGCAGAATAGGTTCGTCTCCGTGGGTATACACATTGGCAAAAATAAAAGTAAACGATCCGTAAATAGAAAGAAGAATCGCCATAACAACACCCACGATAATATTCTTTTTATAGGTGTATCTCCGCTTTTTCAAATACAAGCCAAAAGCAATGGACGCAATGGGCACAGGTAAAAACAAAAAGAATGCCCACATATTTTCCACCATCATGCGGTTTCTTTCAGAGAGAAAAGCCACCACCGCCAATGCGCCCCAAATCGTGCAAATGGAAAGCACGAATAGAAGATTGGACACCTTTTTCAGATTGTCCTTGGGCTTTTGGACTGCGACTTGATGGGACGTATTCTGCACAAAGGTAAAGAACACAGAATCGGGAGCCAAAACCTCTTTGCTCAAAATATACATCATCCCCCCCACGTGTAGCAGGAGGAACCGCCCCACAGACTGCGCCTTTTCCACCTCGTGAAAATAGGTTTTTCGCTCAATGACTGTGTCCCCGTCGCGAGATACGTGCAACACAAAATACTCTTTGTATACTTGGTAAGAATACGTGTTTTTCAGGACGGTGTTTTTGTTTTGCGTCCAAGCTTTTTTGTAAGATAAATAGCTTTTGATCTGAAAGCAGAGGACAAACAGGAGCGCCCCTATAATAAAACCAAACAGCGCCCCACGTTCACCATTGATCAACGAAGAAGTCAAAAACAGAACGCCAAGCACAGCAAAAAACACCATAAATTTGACAAGAGGCGCCAAGGTGTGTTTCTCAATTTCTTGCAGTTCCGCTAACCGATATTGAAAAGTGTATGCTTCTCTTGGTTGCTCCGTTTTCTTCTCGGTCGGCTCCGTTGCTTCTTCCTCACACAAAATATCATCTATGGAAACAGAAAAGATTTCCTTTAAGCGAAGTAAATTGTCAATGGTGGGCAGAGTTTTATCCATTTCCCAAAGACTGACAGTCTGGCGGCTGAGCAACATTTTTTGACCCAGCTCCTCTTGCGAGAGCCCAATCTTTTTTCTGTAAAACTGTATCTTTTCACCAACAGTCATATTCTCCACTCCTTTCTATGCCTTTATTGTATCATAGACCAAAACAATTGTAAAGAATTTTGTACTTGCTTATGTCAAGCAGTGCTTGCATTCCCCGATTTTTCTTGACTTTGCTGTCCTCGTCCCCTGACTAAGGATATCCATGCAACCAAAAACCGCCCCGAGGGGCGGTGCAAGACAAAAATCTTTTTTGCTTCATTCCTTGCTTGAACATTTGTTCAGAATGGATGACAAATAAACATCCGCCCACAGAAGTGGGCGGACGCTTTGGGGCAAGCGCTGCCGACGCAAGAGAAAACGTCAGCAGGATTTAAAGTTGTATATAGGCTTTATGATTTCGTAGTCCGATACCGTCTCTCCTATGCATTCCAATATCCGAGAGGGGGCTTTATACGCCATCGGGCATTCGTCAATGGAGCCTTCCGTGGCGGTTGTGGTATAGATGCCTTCCATTTCGCGCCTGAATTCTTCCACCGTAAAAGCATATTTTGCTTCTGTTCTGGTGCAGGCGCGACCTGCTCCGTGGGGAGCGGAAAAATTCCATTCGGGATTGCCTTTTCCGATGCCCAGCAGCGCGCCGTCCCGCATATTCAGAGGAATGATGACGCGTTCACCCAAACGGGCAGAAATGGCGCCCTTGCGCAGAATCATATATTCGGTGTCAATGTAATTGTGAATGCAAGCAAAACGGTCAATGACGGTGCATCCCATATGCTCGCAGATCAGCTTTGCCATCGTTTGCCTGTTAAGGTCGGCAAAGGACACCGCTATGTCCAGGTCATGCAGGTATTCTTTGAGCAAAGCGCCCTCAAGAATGGCGGTTTCACGCTTCACGTGGACGGTCCCCTTGCTTGACGGTTTGCCAAACAGCATTCCTGCATCAAGGTCATCATAGTAGCTTTGGCGCACCCGTTTCCTTTGCTTTTTGCATTGGTAGCGATAGGCTTTCTCTTGGTATTCTTTTGCAATGTCGCTCCCCAGCTGGCGTGAACCGGAATGGATCACAAGCACAAGCTCTCCCCGCGCGGTACGGTCCACTTCAATGAAGTGGTTCCCACCGCCAAGGGTCCCGATGCTTCGCATGGCACGTTCCACATTGACACCGTCTTTGCAATAGAGCTTGTCAAAATCAAATGAGGCAATGGGAGTGGCGTGTATGTTGGCACCGCAGGGAACAAAGGAATGTATCACTTTGTCCAGCTTTTCCAAATCCAGTTCCTGCTCCTTCAAAAATACGACCTCCATGCCGCATCCGATATCCACGCCCACAAGAGAGGGCGCAAGTCTGCTTCCCACGGTCATGGTTGTGCCGACTGCCACGTGCTTGCCCGAATGGGTGTCGGGCATGATTCGTATTTTGCTATCCGCATACGCTTCCTCACGCAACAGGGCGCAAATTTGTGTTTTGGTGGGCTTATCGAGTTTATCCGCAAAAACGGTAGCGGAGTTTCTTTTTCCTTGTAGTTTGATCATTACGTCTCCTATTCGTATTTGGTTTTGTTTGTAAAATGCTTGTAAAGTGTACTGTGGCAGACATAATCATCAACTCCTTTTCTAAAATATATTTTGATTGCTTGAAATGGTAAAATCATTTGCGCGAAGCACAACGCCCTGTTTTCAGGGAAGCGGGCTCTCCCAATCCGTGTCAATTGCAAGCTCGGGGTAGGGATTCATTTTCAGATGCTCTGCGGTGGGCAAGTTTTGCAGTTTTGTCTGCATGAATGCAAGAAACTCCGTAAAATCGGGCAGCTTATGACGGTGGAACCCGGGGCGGAACCAAGCGGCGGCGTGGTCCTCGCAGCCAAGATAGCGGTAGGCCTCCTTTACGCCGCAAAAATTCATCCACGCGCCCTTGGGATTGATCCAATAGTCCTGCATCCCCTCGCATTGGAGATACATCCGAGGGGCAATCAAGGCGCCGAAAAAGTGCATATCGTAGGGGATCTCATCCTCCCGACCCACGTACTGGCGTAGGCCCTCTCCCATCCAATGGGGAAAGTTGCGGAACATATCGGCAAGCTCTTCCGTTTTGTTTTGACTGCCGTATCCCGTTTCCTTGAGTCTATGGCTGGCGGCGCCGTGACAGCCGCTGTTGTTGGGACATACAAACTGGATACGGGTGTCTGCCGCGCCTGCAAGCAAAACGGCTTTCCCGCCGCGGGAGTGACCTGTAATGCCTACGTTTTTGACGTCAATATACGGAATCTGCTCCAGCGCATCCATCACCGCCATATATCCCCACGCCCAGGCAGAGATGGCGGTAAAGCTCTTGTGGGTAGGATAAACGTCATACAGACCGCCCACTCTTCCTGCGGTTTTGTCATCGCCGGCAAACTCCAAACGGTTAAATCTCGCCACCGCAATACGCATAGAGCAGGCTTTTTCGATGGTGTCGCTTTCGCAGTTGGTATAGCAGCCGTCACCCGTCAGAAGAAGAGGAAACTTCACACTACCGTCAGCAGGGGCGGGAGCGGTAATATCCAAAAGGAAGGAAACCTGCCGTTCCTTTGTTCCTGCCCAGATTTTATAGATATTGGTTCCTCCGCCGGATTTGGGAGGCGTCAGACCAACCACCCGAACCACCTCGGGGCGGGGCGGCATACCGCCAAATTCCGTTTCGCAGATTCTCTCAAACAGTTGTTCTCTTTGCGCATACCATTCTTCGGCTGTCATACGTGTGCCGTCCTCTCGGCGGAAGGGATCGGGAAGCTTTCCCATGACCGTAACGCTCATGATTGCACCTCTTTCATTTTTGGGGGTTGTATTTTGGCTCCATACGGCAAGCAAAATCCCGCCTTTGCAAAAGCAAACCGTTCTGCCTATATTGTAGCACACTTCAGGGACGGGGTGCAAGAGGCTGTGCAAAATTCGTTTGCGCGAAGCGCAACATCATTGGGCGCAAGCCCACATCATTTGCAACTTGCTGCAACATCATTTGTGCGAAGCACAACAAAAAGCATTCCTTTGGGGGGCTATGGGAGAGATGTGAAGTTAGTAAGGCAAAGAACAGTTCAGAGCCTCTGTGGTGCCTCTCCAGCAAAAAAGGACACCACGAGGGTGTCCTTTTGCTGAGTTGAGTTGACAAAAAGGATGCCGTTATTTTTTGCAATAATATTTGCCATCAATGTAATCAAAATCCTCTTGTGAGATTTCAAAATTATATTTGGGAAAGCATTTAATAATTACGGGAAGTTCCTTTTTCTTCGCGATCAGCAAATAATACATATCTCCTTTTTCGCAAGACTCCAAACACAGTTTATTAACGGATAAATGGTCAATATCCTTCTCTTTGTGCAACGGAATTTCAACTGCCGGGGGAGCACTCTTATGTATCGTATGCTTACCGTTATCTCGAAATGTGTAAATATAATTATGTCCTGAACCACCACTTGCTTTAGTACTGATTTTTTTCTGACAATCGACAATTACATCCTCAACCAAATAGAAATCTTCCGAATTCTTTGTTGTTGCCTTTGTTATGAAAAATATTGTGAAAAATCCCAAGATAACTACGACTGCTGCAATTATCACATTTTTAGTAAAAAAGCCTACTGCAACAACTGCAAAAACCGATAGTATAGAAAGAACTATAAGATTTGATTTATAAATATCCTTTATATAAATCATACACATCTCTTTTGTTATTCTCTTCATATCTCCACCGCCTTTCTGATTTTTGAGCTTGCATCAAATGTATTATAGCAGACTTGGGGGCGGGGTGCAAGAGGCTTGAAAAATGT
>JAZOBX010000148.1:0-2093 GCA_045596205.1 Eubacteriales bacterium
TGGCTCACAGAACGACATGGCTACGATCCGACTTAATTGATGGCTATCAGGCGACGGATGAATTGGTCGCGGGAGATGGTTTGCCCGGGGCGCACGGAAACCACCAGCTGGCGGTATTCTTCGGGATCGCCCAAGCTGTAAATACAAGACACACTCGCCACGATGATCACGTCCCGTCTTTCAAAAAGAGAGGAGGTGGCACTGTGGCGCAGTTTGTCAATTTCATCGTTGATCAGCGCGTCTTTTTCAATATACATATCCCGCCCGGGAATATAGGCTTCGGGCTGATAGTAATCGTAGTAGGACACGAAATACTCCACCGCATTGTTGGGAAAAAACTCACGCATTTCGGTGCAGACCTGCGCCGCTAAGGTTTTGTTGGGCTCTAAAATAAGGGTGGGACGACCTGTCTGTTGGATCACGTTTGCCATGGTAAAGGTTTTGCCCGATCCCGTTACACCCAGCAGGGTTTGCATCCTTTCACCCGCCTCTATGCCTTGCACCAATTTCGCAATGGCCTCGGGTTGGTCGCCCGTGGGCTGAAAGGGGGATTGCAGATCAAATACCGACACGTTTTTTCTCCTTTCTTTGGCGGTTTGGTTAGAAAAATGGGGCTTCGTGCCCCATTTTTATTCGCCACAGGCGAATAAAAAACCTTTTCACTCTTCACTTTTCACTCTAAACATTTCGCCAAAGGCGAAATTCTTCACTGCTTCGCACTTGTGCGAAGCATCTAAGCAGTGTGCTTTACACACTTCTTCACTCTAAACTTTTGCTTTGGTGTAGACTTTGAGCAGGAAAAGAGTTAAGAGTGAAAAGTGAAGAGTGAAAAGTGAAGAGTGAAAAGTGAAGAGTGGAAGAAATGCGTTACCGCATTTCTTCAATATGATACACATAATCAAGAGACTTGAGAGCTTCAATGATTTCGCTGTGGGTTTTATATTTCTTCAGTTCTCGGCTGTTGATGGTGACGGTAACGGAATAGACGCTGAGGCCTGAGCCTACGTAGGCGTTGTTCATCTCAATATCGTCGATGGTAAGGCCCAGACGGCGGATGGTGGTGACGAAATCCTGCAGATTTTCTCTTGCTTTCAGCTCCAGATGAATCTCAAAGTGGTTGGAACGGTTTTTTAGGTAAATTTCAATTTTGGGCATATAGTAGAGAATGCACAGCAGCAATACGAAGGACAGCAACGCCACCGTATACACGCCAGCTCCCACGGAAAGGCCCAGAATACCGCACGCCCAGAGGCCTGCAGAGGTGGTAAGACCTTTGATCTGGCTACGGGAGCTGAACAAAACGGAGTTGCCGCTGATCATGGCTATGCTCAGCACTGTGGCGGCGGACAGTACGGGAAATTTGACGGGAGTGCTATCAATAATATACAGGTCCAGCAGCATAGCCAGAGCAGAGGCAAAGCTCACCAGAATAAAGGTGCGGAAGCCTGCGCTGTGGCGTTTGATGGAGCGCTCACAACCAATAATGGCGGCAAGGACAACGGTAAGAATGAGACGAAGGGCCACAGAGCCGAAGTTCAGCTCACTTGCCCACGCGCCAAGCCATCTGGCAATAGGATCAATGGTCAGCATAGTATGTATTCTCCTTTTTTATCTTCTGCGTCGGTTAATGAAACGAGGCTGCACAAAGTCGGCATATTGCTCTTCTGCCGCCTCGGTGAAGGCTTGTTCTTCCTCGCTTGGGGTACGGGTATGTTCGGGCAGGTCTTTCTGAATGGCTTGAATCCGCAAAATCAGCATTTCCAGCTCGCTTGTCTGCTCTGCGGAAGCTTCCACGGTGGAGGTAAGGTCTTCCAATTTTTCGGAATAGGAGCGGGAAAAATACAGCGACAGCTTGGCGCAGGGAGGACCTACCAATTCGTAGAGAATACTGGAGGAAAGAATGATGGTCTGGAGCGCCGCGCCTGCTTCGCCTCCAATAGCTCTGGCGCCAAGGGCGGCAAGACCGATCGCCACGCCTGCTTGGGGAATCAGCGCCAAGCCCAGATAGTTTTTCACTTCTTTCGGTTTTTTCACCAAGGCGCATCCCAAATATGCCCCGCCGTATTTACCCACCATACGGACGGCAAAATACA
>JAZOBX010000149.1:0-9207 GCA_045596205.1 Eubacteriales bacterium
AAACTGAAATACCACCCGCTATGCGGGTGGATTATTATTTGCATTTTTATCCAAATATAGAAGAAAATACAAAAACCCCCTTCCGAAGACCGTTAATACAAAGGGGAGAAACATAACTTTCGCCCCTCTTCTCTGCCAATAAATGTAAATAATTGTGTACCGTCCTTCAGAGTATCCAGATAAAATACGGCAAGCAGAGCAAACAGCAAGATCACAATCATCAAAGTGGTATTGGGTTTTGTTGGCATAATAGTCTCCTTTGGCATAAAAAAGTGTGGCGGCAGCATACTAAAGCAAGAGTGATAACTGCAATCGCGCAAGTGATTGGCTGAAATACCAAACCAAGGCAATTTCTTTTCTTTAGTTTGCCGCAAAACACCGTATTTATCACCCAAACAAAAAATCCCCCATTTCCAAATAAAGGAGTTTTAAAATGCCCTTACCGCATCCCCTTACCCGCTTTCACCCCGTTTTGGAAAAACGCTACGAGGAAGAAACCAGACTGTATCTTTTTGCAGATGCTGATGATACCGCCTTTATCCGCTCTCAGTCGGGTGTCTATACGGCAGATTTACGCAAAGTTGCCCTCTTTGCCGCGTCGGGCGCGTTGTTGCTTTTCTTTTTGCTCCGTCGGAGATAATTATTTTTCCCATTTCCTTTGACAATCCGCAAATAGTATGGTATGATGAAGGTGCAGCATATTTTACTGTTTGATATTTTTTGTGAAAGGAAAATCGACTATGCGTTACCGTTTTCTTCGTTTCCCCGGTTTTAAAACAAAAGCTTTTACCACCAGTTGGGACGACGGCTCCGTCGACGATATCCGTTTGGTGGAAATGTTCAACAAATACGGCATTAAGGGCACCTTCAATATCAGCTCCGCCCGTTTTTCAGAGGAGCCTGAAGCATTCCCGCGCAAACTAACCAAGGAAGAAGCACTAAGCATATATATTCCCAACGGACATGAGGTAGCGGTACACGGCCTGCGCCACATTTCTCCCTACCAATCCGCTCCCCCTGTGATGATCAGAGAACTGCTGGAAGACCGCATCGGCCTTGAACATATGTTTGACAGACTGGTCTGCGGTCTGGCATTCCCCGATGACGGCAGAACGAACGACGATTTGATTCGCAGACTGCGGGACATGGGCTTCCACTATTGCCGTTGCCTTTCTTACGACCCCTCCTTCAGTCTGCCCGAAAACTGGCTGGAGCTTCGCGCCACCACCAAATTTAATGCGCCCAATGCCATAGAGCTGCTGGATCGGTTTTTGGAATTCCCCATTCTTGACCAATACATCGCTCATAGAGCGTCAAAATGGTATTATGTGTGGGGACACAGCCACGAACTCCGCGGCCAGGACAACTGGTATCTCATCGACGAAATGGGCAAACGGGTGCAGAATCATCCCGACGTATGGCTTGCCACCAACGGTGAGATCTACGATTACGTATACGCCTACAAGTCTTTGGAATTTGCCGCAGACGACAGCTTCTGCTACAATCCCACCCACTATACCCTCTATTTGGAAGTGGATAAGGAAAATATCGTCATCCACCCCGGCGAAACCGTCCACTTCGCATAAACCCACTCGCTTACAGTATGCTAAAGCCCATGTAACGAAGGGCTACGGTAACCGTGTCATCATTGCATGAATATCTTGAAAAAACGTGAAAGGAGCGCGCCTTGTTTTCGGAGCAACGAAATCTACATATAGCTGAGCTGAGCGAGGCAGACAAACGCCCCTTTCAGTTGACCCCCACCGACAAAGTCAAAGTGGTGGAAAGCCTGTCAAAAGAGCCTGTATCGGTGGCAGGACTGGTCATGCGGCTCAACCGCCATATAGACGGCAAAATCATGCGCCTGCTCTCTGCCAAGGCTTTGGAAGAAGCTTTAATTGGCACAGGATATTTTACATACGATACATCAAAAGACGGCAGAATCTGCAAAACCCCTACCCAAAAAGGGGAAGAAATGGGGATTGTCTGCCGAGAAAAGAAATTGGCAGGCGGTGGCGTTTTGGTGGAAAATCTCCTCACGCACGAGATGCAGCTTTGGGTTTTGCTGCATATCCACGCCCTTCTTGGCATGGATGCCGCCCTTGATACCGCCCTGCCCGCCCAAAAGCAAGACATCCCCACCTCCGCACCTTCTTCCACCACTCCAAAACCAAAAGAGCAAAACGCCCATTTTCGCTTTTGCTGGAACTGCGAAGCCAAAATTCCCACGGTGTTCCTCTTTTCCTGCCCCGAGTGCGGGTGGTCTATCTGTCCTAAATGCGGCGCCTGCAAGCACCCCCAGTCGGGCGGTTGCAAAGAGACGAAAAAAGGTCTGTCCCGCTTTACGGGGATAGCAAAGGAGAAAAACGACCTGCGCGCCATTCTCTCCAACCACCGTCTCCTTGACCGTGAAATGTTTGGCGAGCTGAAAGCCGTAGAGTCTCCCAAAGACCTGCTTGCCTTCCGCTCCCGCTATGCTTCCGTCTTTGCGCAGATTGAGCAGAAAAAGCAAGCCAACCGCCAGGAACAAGAGGCAGAAGAACTGCAAAAAATCAAAGAACGCAAGCGCAACCAGCGTGGGTATTTTCGCGTGGTATCGGTCAGCGGTCGGTTTATTACCTACGTCACCGCCGACGGCGTGAAAAAAACCGTCCAGAACCGTCCCCCCGTCCGCCTTGGCACAGAATACGTGGATTTATCGGGACTGGATGTGTCTATGCGGTAAAAAAACGCATCATTTTTGCAAAAAGAGAGCAAATTGCACAGTTTTATGTTGCAAAATGCTCTCTTTTGTGTTAAAATATTAAAGTAGTATGAAACTGCGAAGGAGAAAACGTATGAGTCACCCTCAAGACAACGCGAGCAAAGAATCCGCCCGCGTCAAACAGTTCAATCGCAATAAATGGTTTTTCAGTTTAGGCGGTATCGGCAGAGATATGTCCTATGCCCTTGTCGGCACCTTCCTTCTCACCTATCTGCAATTTGGCGTTTCCATGACCTTGGCGCAGTTTACCACCCTGTCTCTGCTTATTGGTGTGCTGGGCCGTGTGTGGGATGCTGTCAACGATCCTGTGATGGGCTCTCTCATCGAAAATTCCCATTTTAAATGGGGGAAATTCAAGCCCTGGATCTTCATCGGCGCGCTGTTTACGGGCGTTTGCATTCTCCTGATGTTCAACGGCCGTTTCTTTACGGGCTGGGCGTTTGTGGCTTATATGATTGCGGTCTATCTTCTGTGGGAAATGGCGTATACCATGAACGATATCGGCTACTGGTCCATGCTCCCCTCTCTCACCTCTGTGAAAAAGGAAAGAGACCAGGTGTCTATGCTCACCGTGGCGTTTGCCGCTGTGGGCGCCATTATCACCAACGGCATTTTCTCTCTGTTTGCCGCAGGCAACGTGGTGAAAACCTACAGCTTTTGGTCTGTGGTCATCGTGGCGGTGTTTATTGCCCTCCAGTCCATGACCGCTTTCTGCTGTAAGGAAACCAAGCTTCCCGCCGCGCCCAAGCCCGATAAAAAAGAAAAAGTCTCCATCTCCCAGGTGTTTGGCGCGCTGAAGAAAAACGACCAAGCCCTTTGGAGCGCCCTTGCCCTTTTGCTGTACTATATCTCCAACGGGCTTCTGGTAGCATTGGCATACAACCTCTATTACATAGAAGTGGGTTACAACGGCAACGTGTTCTATTTCGTTGTGGTCTACGGCATCTCTAATATTTTTGCCAACTTCCTCTATCCCCTTTTGGCAAAGCATTTGCCCAGAAAGAAAATTCTCTGGCTCTCTTGCCTGATTGCCTCCATCGGCTATCTCTTTATTTTCGCCCTTGGCTGGTTTGACTTCCTGCCCTTTAACCTGCTCACCTTCTCTATCTTCGGCCTGTTCGTCTTTGCCTCCAATACCTCTTTCTATATGGCAACCATGGTCAACTTTACCAACTGCGTAGAGTACAACGAATATCTGACAGGCGAGCGCAACGAAGCCCTGATCTCCACCCTCCGTCCCTTCGTGGCAAAAATGTCCGACGCCATTAAATACGGCATCCAGATTCTGGTGCTGGTAGCATCGGGTGTATATCTGCTTTCCCAGAATATTTCTGCCATTGAAACCCAAAAGAACTTCTTCTCAGACCTTTCCACCGAGGACCAGATTGCCTACGTAGAGCGTGTGCAGCATTATCTCTCCCTTTATGAAAAAGGCACTTCTGAGGAAGATATCAACGCCGCCCTGGAAGAGGACGAGGTGCTGAAAAACTACCAGATTACCGCCGCAGGCCTTCCCGCCATCGGCGACTGCCATCTGTTCTTTATCAAAACAGTAGACGGTGTGTCTGAAAAATCTCATGACATTGCCAAGCTCCGCGATATTGACGCCACCGAATTGCTCATCAGCGAAGGGGATACCTCCTATACCTACGAGCTGATGATTGCGGGCGAGGATGCCCAAGGCAACGGTTTTAATGCAGGTGACGAACACTTCCGCGATAAAGTCCGCGACAACATCGGCGCCCGCCTTGCCCTGCGATTTGCCGTCTGCATTCTGCCTGTGATTTTGCTTGTGGCGGCATATCTGATTCAGAAAAAGAAATTCATCATCGACGAGGAATACTACGATACTATTCTCACCGAGCTCAGCGCCCGTCATAGCGGTGATACCGAGGCGGTAGAAGAATAATCATCGTTTCTCCCCCCAAAAAAAGGAAGGCATAGCCCTGTCTGTGCCTTCCTTTGCTTTGACTGGTTATATTTACACTTTACTTTTGCCAAAATCAGTGGTATAATGCACATATATCAAATACTGTACATCATAGGACGTATCATATGAAGGAAAAACTCAAATCTCTTATCCCCCATTTTGCCATTGCCCTTGCAGGCGGTGTATTGCCTCTTTTCATTTCTCTTATCTGGCAGCAGTATCTTGGCGGCCATATGGTCGGTGCCGTGCTGATGACCGTCACCTATATGCTGGTCATGTTTCTGCTCCTGTGCGACGGATTTTACCGCCTCTCAAAAGGCGTATTCAAGCCCGCCCTCGTGCGCTCTCTTCTGACCTTTTTGGCGTTGACTGCCATCGCTTTCTTTTCCTATGCGCTGGGTGCATTTATCCTGAGTCTTGGCTCTGCCATCAGCTTTTTGGTATTTGGCGCAGTGGTGGCGTTGCTTACGACTTTGGTCTTTGCCTTTGCTCTTGTCATGTCCCTTTTGTCTGTGGACTGGGTAAGTCGGGCATGGGTGTCGGGCGTGGCGCTTGTGTGCGTTGTGGCGGTGGTATTGCCTATGGCAATCGCTCCCGTGCAGTTTTTTGAAGGCTACAGAGGCAAACGGGTACAATACGGCAAGGAAAGCGAAACCGTCTTTTCCTACGAAGACCCATTTGTCCTTGACAGCAGTCCCATTCTCCAAAAAGACCCCGAAAAAGATTTCGTGGTGCTGAATTTAACCGATATTCAGCTCACCGACCACGATCTGTCTCCCTTCACACCCGTGGCTGTGCAAACCTTCCTCTACATAGATGAACTCATCAAACGCACCAATCCCTCTCTCATCACGATTTCAGGTGACATCGGTTGCGGCTATGCCCGCGCCACCCATGCCATTGCCACCTTTATTGACAGCTACGGCATTCCCTTTGCGCCTGTATTCGGCAACCATGACCATGAAGTCCACAGCGCAGATGCCAACTATACGGCTGAAATTTTTACGTCTTACGACCATTGTCTGTTCCAAAAAGGCCCCAAAAACCTGGGGGTAGGCAACTATATGATCCATATTATGGAAGGCACAAAGCTGGTGCATACCTTCTTTATGATGGACTCCCACGACCACGCCACCTTCAAGGTAGACGGTGAGGAGGTCTACGGCTACGACCATTTCTGGAGCGGCGAAAACCAGCAGCTGGATTGGTACTACTGGGCAGTCAACGGCATTACCGCCTACCAAGGCGAGGTAGTCCCCTCCACCGTCATTGCCCATATTCCTTTAGTGCAGTTTAAAGACGCTTTTGAAAACGCATGGGACTATGATAAAGCGCCCAATCCCTATGACTGCGAAGACTACAAAAACGGTTGCTACAAATACGATACCGCCTTCGGCGTTTTCTGGGACGGTAAGGTCAACTCCGCTCCCGTGGACAACGGATTCTTTGCGCTGATGCAGGCAATGGGCAGCACCGAGCATTTTATCGTCGGTCATGATCATACCAACAGCTTTTCCGTGATGTACGAAGGCATCCGCCTGACCTACGCCCTGAAGACGGGCGCAGGCTGTTACTGGAACAAACGTCTCAACGGCGGCACAACCATTACCGTCGGGTCTGACGGCCACGCCACCGTCGCCCATGAATACATTGAAGCGAAATAATAGGGAAGGGAACGTCCTATGCTGAAAAAAGCTCTGTATGTCTTTTTGATTTCTATGGTTCCCATCATTGAGCTGCGCGGTGCCATTCCCGTTGGCGCGGCGTTGCAGATGCCTTGGTGGCTCACCTTTTTGGTGGCGGTTGTGGGGAATCTCCTGCCTGTACCCTTCATTCTCTTTTTCGTGGAAAAGGTACTGCAGTTTATGAAAGCCCACCGCATCTTCCCCCGCCTGGTCAACTGGCTGGAGGAAAAAGCCCAAAAAGGCATCCACAAGGTGGAAAAACACGCCCTCTTGGGGCTCATGCTGTTTGTGGCAATTCCGCTCCCGGGAACAGGGGCGTGGACAGGCTCGCTGATTGCCTCCCTCTTTCATCTGGATCGCCGCTTCTCCATGATTTCCATTTTCTGCGGCGTTTTGGTGGCGGGTGTGCTGGTTACCCTCATCTCCTACGGTGTGTTGGGATTCCTCTCATTTTTGCTGTAATTGCTAACAATCAAAAAGCGCTTTCGAAAAATCCGAAAGCGCTTTTTTCTTAATGTGTAAGTAAAAACATGGCCACAAACATTGCCGCAAGCACCCAAGTGGCAACAGGCACTTGCTTTGCCTTGCCTTGACAAAGGCTGAGCAACACGTAACTGATGATGCCAAAGGCGATCCCGTAGGCGATGTTATAGGTGAAGGGCATCATAACGACGGTAAGAAAAGAGGGCAAAGCGGAGATAGGGTCTTTCCATTGGATTTCAGTCACCTGCCCCATCATCAATACCCCGATATACATCAGTACCGCGCTGTAAGCGGCGGCAGGGATCAGCGCCGCCAAAGGCGAAAGCCACATGGCTAAAAAGAACAGAAGAGCAGTCGTAATGGCAGTCAGTCCCGTTCTCCCTCCTGCCATAATGGCGGAAGAGTTTTCCACCAGAAGCGTAGATGCAGAGGTGCCGCAAAGGGCAGAAATGCCGCCGCCAACCGACTGGGCTAAAAATGCTTTTTCCATTCTCGGAACGGTTTCTTCTCCCGCTCCGTTCTTTTCCGTCATGCCACCGCTTTTGCAAAGCCCGAACAACGCGCCAAGCACGCTGAAAATATCCACAAAGCAGTAAGCAAGGGCAGAGCTGACCAACGCAAGCACCAAGCTGGCGCCGGAATGCCCGGGGAGAGAAAGATAATGGGAAAAATCAAATCCTTCGGTGAAGACCTTGAGAGCATACTGCTCCCCGAACTGACGGAAGGCGTCAAGAGGATTCAGGGAAACGCTCTCCAGTACCCCTTCATAAAAATGCGGTACCGTCAGCCCGAGCAGGTAGTACAGCCCCGTCCCCAGCAAAAGGCTAAGCAAAATGCCCCCCTTTAAGTTCTTTTTCTGTAGTAGTGCAATGGAGAAAAGGGTCACTAAGGTAATCAAAACGGGCATACAGCTCTCCCATGAGGCATCCCCTAAAAGATTGAAGGATAGCAGACCAACACCGGTCTCCCCACCCGTCACTATCATGCCTGCATCCTGCATTCCCACAAAGGCGATAAACAGCCCCATGCCCACGGGAATGGCGTTCATCACCGATTTCGGCAGAGCGTTCAGAATCACGGTTCTCAGACCCGTTGTGGCAAGCAGTAAAAACAGTAAGCCGTTGAGAATCACCAGCAGCATGGCGTTGGCATAGGTAAATCCCATTCCCACGCAAACGGTGTGAATGAGAAAAGCATTTTGCCCCATGCCCACCGCCAAAACAAAGGGCAGTCTGGCAATCAGACCCATGGCAAGGGTCGCGCCAAAAGCGGAGAGGGCGGTAGCAATATACGCCCCGCCAAAGCCCATGCCGTCAATGGCAGACAGCATCCCGGGGTTCACCATCAGCACGAACACCATGGTCATAAATGCAGTTAGCCCCGCCATGATTTCCGTGCGGAGCGTTGAGCCTTTTTCGGTAATGCCGAAAAAGCGGTCAATTTTTTTGAACATATGTATATCCTTTAGTTGTCTTTTCTTTTTTGGTAGCGTACCATTGTACCACAGTTTTTGTACAAAGTCAACCACAATAAAACGAATCTTTTATCATTCTTTGTTCAATTAGCAGTGTTTTGCCCCAAACGAATGCAAAGAGCCGCACTTCGTTTTTTCTTTATCCCAAAAAGAAAAGGTTGCCGCAAAGAATACGGCAACCTTTTTGATTATGCGATTAATACATTCCGCCGGGTGCCGCAGGGGCAGGAGCGGGAGTTTCCTCTTTGATGTCAAACACAACCGATTCGGTGGTCAGCACCACGGAAGCCACGGAAGCCGCATTTTGCAGTGCGCTTCTGGTCACCTTGGTGGGGTCAACGATGCCTGCTTCGATCATGTCCACGTATTCTTCTTTGTAGGCGTCAAAGCCGTAGTTCACTTTGCCGGAAGAAACCACCTTGTCAATGACCACGCCGCCGTCAAAGCCTGCGTTTTCAGCGATTTGGCGCATGGGTGCTTCCAGAGCCTTCAGCACCAGCAGAACGCCTGTTCTTTCGTCGCCGTCGGTGGTATCCAGAAGCTTGCGCACGTCGGCAATCACGTTCAGGTAAGCGGTACCGCCGCCTGCCACGATGCCTTCTTCCACAGCCGCTTTGGTGGCGTTGAGAGCGTCTTCAATGCGGAGCTTCTTTTCTTTCATTTCGGCTTCGGTTGCCGCGCCCACTTTAATGACCGCCACACCGCCTGCCAGTTTGGCAAGACGTTCCTGGAGTTTTTCGCGGTCAAAGTCGGAGGTGGTGCTTTCCAGCGCCGCGCGGATTTGGGTAATGCGTCCTTTGATATCGTCGGGATGACCTGCGCCGTCAACGATAATGGTGGTTTCCTTGTTGACCTTCACCTGACGGGCGCG
>JAZOBX010000150.1:0-2095 GCA_045596205.1 Eubacteriales bacterium
GAATCCTCTCTGTTGCTTGACGATAAGGGTAAAGCGAAATTCATTTATTTCAAAGATGAAATCTGCGGTTTCGCCTTCCATCTGATTCAGAAATAATCCGCACTTTTTTAAGACGAAGATGCCTCTTTTTGCATCTTCGTCTTTTTCTTTTGTGTTAGAGGGGCCGCCTTCTGAATAGAATGAAATATTATTTCTGCGGAAAAGGAAGGAAACGGCATGGAACAAAGCAAAACCAAACGGTTTTTACAAAACGCCCTTGTGGTGGCGTTCGCCGCCCTTGCCATGCGCACGGTAGCGGTATGGTTTGGAGCGTTCGTATCGGGCAGAGTGGGCAAAGAGGGGATGGGGATCTATTCCCTTGTGATGAGCGTATACAATTTTGCCATCACTCTTGCCACCTCAGGGGTACATCTGGCAGTCACCCGCACCGTATCGGAGGCGTTGGGCAAAGGAAACGAGGCAGAAGCCAAACGCGCCATGCGCCACAGTCTGCTCTACGCCGCCGCCTTCGGTAGCCTTTCGGGTGGGATTCTGCTTCTTTTTGCCAAGCCCATTGGCGTGGGCTTTCTTCGGGATTTGCGCACTGTCCCCGCCCTTCGTGTGCTGGGCATCAGTATGCTTCCTTTTTCTCTTTCCAGCGCCATGAACGGTTATTTTATCGCCAGGCGAAAAGCACGGTACAACGCCGCCGCCCAGGTCTTTGAGCAGGCGGTGCGCATCTTCGCCATCACCTTCTTACTTACCCTCGCCCTACCCAAAGGGCTGGAGTATGCCACCCTTGCCATGGTGCTGGGCGGGGTCTTGGCGGAGGTGCTTTGCTTTGCGTTTATGGGTGTGGCATATCTCCTGGATTCCCGCAAAATTAAGGGGGGTATTGAAAAAAAAGTCGAAATTTCGATGCTGAAAACCCTTTTTTCCATTGCAGGGCCTGTGGCGTTCAGCGCTTATATTCGCTCGGGACTGCTTACCGTAGAACACGCCCTCATCCCCCTTTCCATTGAGAAATTCGGCAGGACCCGCGCACAGGCGCTGGCGGACTACGGCTTGCTCCAAGGCATGGCCCTTCCCATCGTACTGTATCCCTCTGCTTTGCTCTTTTCGGTGGCGGGATTGCTGGTGCCTGAATTTGCCGAGCGAAAAGCCAAAGGGGAAAAGGAAGGGATTCTCTCTCTTTGCAAAAAAACCTTTGCCGTCACTTCTGCATTCGGCTTTGGAGCAGCAACCCTGCTTTTGACCTTTTCCAGAGAACTGGGCATGCTTGCTTATCGCTCTTTTGAAACGGGAGACTATATTTTTGCCTTGGCATTCGTTTTGCCCATCATGTTCTTAGACCACGTCACCGACTGCGCCCTCAAAGGCGTGGGGGAACAGCTTTGGACCATGTGGGTCAACATTGCCGACGCCATCGTCAGCATTTTACTGGTGATGCTCCTGCTACCCAAAATGGGCATTTTCGGATACGTGCTTGTCATTATTCTGGCAGAGCTGGTCAACTTTGGCTTCAGCTACGGCAGACTTCTTTTTGTTACAGGCTACCGCCCACATCTCCGCCGTGAACTGCTCTTGCCTGCGGCATCTGCTGTGACGGCGTATTTCCTCACCCGCCTTTTGCTCCCCATGGACAGCACCTCCGCCTCTCTTGTCTGGACGGTTCTGCGCATGGTCTTTTGCGCCTCTGTGTATATCTTTTGCTATATACTGGGCGGGGAAATAAAAAGCAGACGGCCACTCCTGCGCCAAAAAATCGCAAAAACGAAAGAAAACAAAAGAGATGGCGCAAAATTGGGCTAAAATGACCCGTTTTTTGCCCCCCTTGGTCAAAAAATGGTCGCATTCCGTCGGCAACCCCCTTGAAGGGATTTGACAAATTGCAAAAATTCATATAAAATAGTAAAAGTATTTTTATATATCTATAGGCGAAAGCCGTAGAAAAAAGATAGGAGTGTGGTTTTTTACTTTATGGATCCCGATAGTTGGATGCTTTTACTTGTCTTTGGCATATTGGTGCTGTTCAGTGCCTATTTTGCCTCAGCTGAGAGTTCAATGGTTGCCGCCAACGCCATTCGCATCAAAAATGCGGCATCGGAAGGAAACA
>JAZOBX010000151.1:0-2442 GCA_045596205.1 Eubacteriales bacterium
AAGAGATCTCGGACAACGTCATTCCCTATATTTCGGGCGAAGAAGAAAAAAGCCAGGAAGAGCCATTGAAAATTTGGGGTGACGTCAGCGAAAAAGGTATTGTTTTCGCCAAAACCCCCCTGATTTCTGCCCAATGTGTCAGGGTGCCCGTCAGCGACGGACACACCGCCACCGTCTTTGCAACCTTTTTTGAAAAGCCAAAAAAAGAAGAAATTCTGTCCCTTTGGGAAAAAGGCGAGGGCTTTTCTCCTCTTTCGGGGCTCCCCTCTGCCCCTGCCCATTTTCTTACCTATTTGCCCGAGGAAAACCGACCCCAACCCCGCCTTGACCGTATGCGGGAGGGCGGTATGGGTGTAACCGTCGGCAGACTGCGGGAGGATGCTCTCTTTCACTATAAATTCGTCTGTCTCTCCCACAACACCCTTCGCGGGGCGGGCGGCGGCGCACTGCTTACCGCAGAATATCTCTATCAGCAGGGCTATTTAACGAAATAAACATTCTTCCTTGCGCTGTTACAAGAGGCATTTGACATGATATTCGCCTGTTGTTTTCTCGTGCGAAGCACATATCGAGTCCGTTAGGACATATCGAGCACGAAGTGCATATCGATCGCCGTAGGCGAATATCGATGGGGCTGTCGCAAATGTTTTGCGACAGCCCCAAAGTATTACACACTATCTATTCATCTATTTCCCGTCACATATTTTCGGGAATGATCAAACCGTAGTCTCCGTCTTTTCTTTCATAGACCACGCAGGTTTTTTCCGTGTCCTGATCCACGAACACGAAGAACTGGTGCCCCAGCAGCTCCATTTGCAAAATGGCTTCTTCGGGAGACATGGGTTTGAAAGGGAAGGTTTTGGTGCGGATGCGCATAGGATTTTCTTCGTAGTCAGCTTCCTCAGGCATCACTTCATAAGCGCCTTGGCGCATTCTTTTTTCGAGCCGTGTTTTGTGCTTACGGATCTGTCTGTCCAGAGCATCCATTGCCGCGTCAAGCGCTGTGCGGAATGTGTCTGCTCCTTCTTCTGCCCGAAAGATGGTGCCGTTGGAGAAAATGGTAATTTCCACCATTTCCATATTGTGACGGCAAGAGAAGGTGACTTGGGCTTCTGCGCCGTCTTCAAAGAAGCGGTCGTACTTACGAAGTTTGTCTTCTGCCAACGCCTTCAGGGATTCTTTCAAGGTCATCTGTCTGCTCGAAATGGTAAGTTTCATGTGTTCTACCGTCCTTTCAAAGAGGTTTGCTTGAAAAGGAAAACAGGCCGTTCTCCTTTTCACCTACATTGTAGCACAAAATCACCAAAAAATAAATAGAAATCCCGAAATTTTTAATAAAAGTTCACAAATGTCTCAGGATATAAACGAATTGTAAAAAATCTTTGATTTTTTGGTTTTTCTCTTTCCATCTTTCTTAAAATATGTTATAATGTATATGTATGGGCTTATTTGGAAATGCATGAAAAAGGGAGGCGAGGCGTGTGTTTGGGTATGTAAAACCCTATCCACCCAATCTGCTTGTGCGGGAATACGAGTATTACCGTGCGGCGTATTGCGGTCTGTGTCGCACCATGCAGCGCCACACGGGCAAATGCTCCGCCCTGTCGCTCAGCTATGACGTATTGTTGCTTGCTCTGGTGCGGATGCTCTATCTGGAGCAGACCGACACCCCCGTCAAAAAACGCAGATGCCTTGTGCATCCTCTGAAAAAACGCCCCATGCTGGAGGAAAACCCCGCCCTTGTTTATGCGGCAAAGGCCTCCGCTCTTTTGTCCTACTATAAGCTGAAAGACGATATCACCGACAAAAAAGGCTTTCGCCGTTTTCTTGCCAAAACCGCTTTGCCGCTTTTTACCCATAGCCGAAAGAAAGCGAAACTTGCCGACCTTGACGCTGTGATGCATACCCATCTGGCTGAGCTTCGCGCATTGGAGGAAGCCAACTGCGCCTCGGTAGACGAGGTAGCGGCGGTGTTTGGAAAACTCCTTGGGGAAGTGTTCTGCTTCGGTCTTGTGGGAGACGGTGCCCTTGTGACCCGCGCCCTTGGGCAGAGCATCGGCAAATACATCTACGTGGCAGATGCCATAGAAGACTATCCGAAAGACGTGGCAGAAAACGCCTACAACCCCTTCCGCTGTCTGTACGGCGACGGCGGCATCAACGCGGATCAAAAAGAAAATATTCATACTGCACTGATGGTGCAGCTCTGCGAAGCGGAAGCCGCCATGAACCTGCTCCCCCGCGAAAATCGGGATGCAGTTATTTACATTATCGAGAACACCGTCTGCGAAGGGCTGCCCCGTCGCATTCGGTTTTTAAAAGAACCTTCCAAAAATCAAAAGGGAAAGGAGAACAGTCAGCCCCTATGAAAGACCCCTACCAAGTCCTTGGTGTGCAGAGAGAGGCCACCGATGACGAAATCAAACAGGCATACCGCCAACT
>JAZOBX010000152.1:0-6088 GCA_045596205.1 Eubacteriales bacterium
GAAACTTTGAATACTATTCCGAAGACCCTTTTCTGACCGCTAAAATTGCTGTCGGCATGGTCAAAGGAGTGCAGTCTCATCCCCAAAAAGGGGTAACGGTGAAGCATTTTTGCGTCAATAACCAGGAAACCAACCGTTACCAATCCAGCTCCGAGGTGGATGTGAGAGCCCTGCGGGACATCTATCTCCGCGCCTTTGAGACGGTGGTAAGAGAGGAAAGCCCTGCGGCGATCATGACCTCTTACAATCTGCTTTGCGGTACCCATACTGCCGAGCATGAAGGACTGCTGAAAGGCATTCTCCGCGGCGAGTGGGGATATGAGGGTCTGGTGATGAGCGACTGGATCCTCACCACCATGAAGGACAAGCGCAGTATTTACCCCACCACCAAGCCTGCGCCCTCACTGAAAGCTGGCAACGATTTGTTTATGCCCGGATGCTCGGGGGATGTGAGAGCCATCAAAAAGGCACTAAAGGGTAAAGGGATTACGCATCTAAAAAGAGAAGACCTGGAGTATTGCGCTTCCCATATCATTGCATTAGCTCTCCAAAAGAGGAACAATCGGTAAATTTTCATTTCAAACTTTGACTGAGGAGAAAGACCATGAGTGAACGCACCATATTCAGCCCAAAGGACGTGTTTATCAGCTGGAACCACAGAGACTTAGAGCTGAAAAACCAAGTGATGGATATGATTTTGGAAAAAGGCTATTCCGTTTGGGAATCGGACTTTGAATGCGCAGGGTCCATTCGCGAGGCTTGCCTTGACCATATTCCCCTTTGCAACCTGTTTCTGATTCTCATCACTCCCAATTCTATCCAGAGCAATTGGGTGAAGGACGAGCTGGAAACCGCCATGCAGATAGAGGATGCCGCCAACCGCATCATTCCCGTGGTACTGGGGGTGCCTGAGGGAGAATACGGCGTTCTGACAGAGCCCATGACCGCCCTTTGGCGCATGACCTCGGGTATTGTGGGAGAGAATGCACAGGCATTGCCAAGTCTCAAAGAGAAAATCCAGAAGAACGTCTCCGACCTTTCCATGAACTGGGATTTCAGGGTGTACAGCGAGGCGGTGCTGAGTGGCAGAAACGCCCTTTGCCCCGATTACGTGCCCCGTCATTTGACCAAAATTGTGGGGCAAGAAGAGGTGGAAATTGACGAAAAAACCTTTATTTCCCACCTAACCCCCGCCTTTATCTTTGCAGACGGTGGGTGCGGCAAAACCCAGTTCCTCAACCGTATTTTATCGGAGGTGTCAAAAAGACAGCCCGAAAAGCTGCTGTTTAAGATCAGTTGCACCGCTCTTGTGGGGCAGTCGGATTTGATGCAGGTGCTCTACGAGCAGTTCTGCGCCCTGACCGCCGACTCCCATTATGAAAAGCGGCATTTTGAGGCGTTGCTTCGCTATAAGGCAAAGGACATCGTGCTTTTGGTGGATGCGGCAGACGAGGTGGGCAAAGAATACCATCTGACCACCATCGGGGAGATGATTGCCACCTTCCGCGCCCGTTTCAAAGAGGCAATCTGCATTTATACCGCCCGCACGGAGGCGGCGGCAAAACGGTTGCTTGTGGGCGAGACGGTGCAAAAATACGAGCTCAAGCGATTTTCGGGAGAGGATATCAGACGCTATTCCTTTGTGAAATTCACCGACCGCGAGGACGATGCCAACGCCTTTTACATTGCCCTCTCCACCATTGACGAGGAAATCAAGGGCAACCCCTTCCTGCTGAAATGGCTGGTGGAGATTTACCAGAGACGAGGCATGGTGCCCGATTCGGTAAGCCGTATTTTAGACGAGGTAACGGATATTGTGGTGGGGAGCGAGGACATTGCCCGCCACCCCGAAATGCTTAAGGATTACAGCGACAGCGAGAAAAAATACATTGAACTTTTGCCGGAAATTCTCAAACGCTTTGCCTATGAAAGATATCTGGCTGACTATAACGAGCTCAAAATCCAGAGTCAGGCGCTGATGCGGGACGTGATCTGCACCTACCGCGTGCCAAAAAGCGAGGCAGAGGACCTGTCCTTTACACTTTTGGCATACACCGAAAAGCGTTCCATTACGGTGCAGGACCAGTTTGCACATAAGATTTTCCTGGAATACTTTACCGCTTGCTATCTCTACGATGCGTTCTTTAATTTGGGACAAGTGGAGGACGAGGAAGAAATAGAAGACTATTTCAGCGATTACTACTTTGAGCCCTATTGGTCTAACCCTACCCTTTTGCTACTGTGCCGCACGGCAGAGAGAGCCAAAAAGGCAGGGGTGAAAGAGATATACAGAATTGCCTGCGCCCATTGCGAGGGGGATTACGACCTTTTGTTCAGGGCCTCCAAAATGGGCAAAAGCACCGCTATGATCCAAAAGATCCTTTTGGAAGATATGCTGGAGGGCACCTTAGACGGCAAATACGCCCCCTATGCAGAGCTGTTTTGCTATGTGCCAAGAGAAAATCTCTACAAACAGCTTCTGCAGCTGGAAAGCGACCGTTTGCCCGAAGACACGGAAAAAAAGACCATGGTGGCGTTGTCGCTGATCCGTGACCTTTGCTATATTTACGGCAAACACAGAACGCTCAAAGAACTGGTCAAAGACGAGGAACTACTACAGACCTACAAAGATGCGGTGATGCATTCCCCAAAAGGAGACCGTACCGCCCTCAACGCCATGTTTTACGATGCGCGGCCTGATTGGCTGAAAGAGTACGTCGTGAGCCAGGCAGAGTGCACGACCTATCCGTATTTCTTTAATATTCGCGCGGTGGTGCTGTGTAAGGACTATGGGTTTGGTCACTTTGCTCTTGACCGGCTCTACAAGGACGAATTGGGGTTGTACGGCGAAAGCCGACCCAACAAGCGGGGGAAATACGTGGGGCTGATTACCCTGCCCTACGAGCCTGATCGCATTGAAAAGGCACTCCAAAGAGAAAACGCCTCGCATATGACGGGCTTGATTCTTACTCCTACCGCAAAAACTGTGTTTGACAAATTTGGGGTTTATCGCAGTCCTTTGCATCTCCTCTGTCTGCCGCCGGATACCGCATCACTTCAGGCGGGTACGCTTGACCACTGCGGGGCGGGAGTAGATAAGCCCTTTTCCCTGATTCTTCCCTTTGGTATACAGGACTTTGGCGGGGCGCTCACCGCAATTCCTCGCTTGAAATACGTAAAGCTCCCCGACAGCATGATCACCGTATCGGGGCTAAAAGATTGCAAAGCTCTCAAAACAGTTGTGTTTCCAAGAGAGGCGCGGGTCATTGGGGAAAACGCCTTTGAGGGATGTACGGGGCTGGAATCCATGGATATTCCCGAGGGCATAGAAAGAATTGACCACTACGCCTTTTATAGGTGTACGGGTCTGAAAACCCTCTCTCTTCCCTCCTCCCTCCGTTACGTGGGGAAAAAGGTGAACGCTGCTCCCATGGATATGATGTTTGGAGGATTAAGCGGCGAGGGCTTTGATGAAAATATTTTCAGCGGCTGTACCTCCCTTGAGGAAATTACCTTTGCCGAGGGCATTGAGGAAATCGGGCAGGGGGCGTTTGTGGGGTGCGTGGCACTGACGCATCTGGAACTGCCGTCTACCTTGGTCAAAATTCACCACTCTGCCTTTGCGGAATGCGAGGGACTGGCGAAAGTGACCCTTCCCGACAGTGTGACCTATCTTGGGTGCGCCGCATTTTACGGTTGCAGTGCTATGACGGAAATTACCTTCGGTGAAGGCATCGAAATCGTCCCGCCTTTTGCTTGCTTTAAGTGTACGTCTCTAAAAGACATACACTTCCCCTCCCGCCTACGGGTGATTGGGCAAAGGGCGTTTGAAAAATGCTTTGCTCTGGAAGAGGTGCAGTTCCCCGAAGCCCTGGAAGCCATTGACCGAGAAGGCTTCCGCCGCTCTGAAAGTCTGTCTTTTGTGGCGTTGCCCGAGAGTGTGAAATATTTGGGCGGACACAGGTCCAAAATGTTTTTGCCCAACACCTCGTCTATGTTCGGTAAGATGATGGCAGAGAACGAGGGACTTTCCGCTTCCTTTAAGGCATTGGCGAGAATAGAAGGAGAGACGCCGAAAATCATCTATAAAGAAGGTGTATTTGCCGGTTGCATCAGCTTGGAAGAGGTGGTGTTGCCCGAGGAAATGGAAGAGGTGGGTGATTATCTCTTTGACGGTTGCGCTATGCTCAGAAAGGTAAAAATCCCCAATTTCATCCGTCATATCGGTAAAGGTATGTTCAGCCGTTGCCGTTGGATCCGCTCGGTGATTTTGCCCAAGAGCTTTGAAACGCTGGGTGAGCAAACCTTCTACGGTTGTAAGCTGATTGAAAGTGTAGATTGGCAATATCCTCATCCCATTCCCAAAGAAACCTTTATGCTCTGCACCAACCTGGATACCCTGGTGGTGGGAGAAGAAACCAAGGTGATTGGAGAGTCTGCCTTTGCAGAATGCCGATACCTGGAAGAAGTGCATTTGCCCCAAAGCATCAAGATTTTAGAAGACGCCTTCAAAGGCTGTATTTATCAGCACCAAAAGAAAAACACCCGCATTACCGTATCCACCGATGTGTTTGGAGACGGTGTGGCAGATGCGGGGGTATGGTCGGAATCCGACCGCCATTTTGTGGAGGAGGTGATCATCGAGGAGGGCATTACCGAAATTGCCGAGGGTACCTTTAAGGGGTGTGAACGGCTAACCTCTGTGACCTTCCCTTCTACCGTGAAAACCATTGGCAAGGAAGCATTTTACGGCTGTGTTTCTCTCTCTCATTTGCAACTGCCCGAGGGGCTTCAGTTTTTGGGCGAGAGTGCTTTTTCGGGATGCCGTTCTCTTGTGCGGTTGGAACTACCCGACAGCATCACGGAAATGGAATGGTCAACCTTTTCCGACTGCGACTATTTGGAATACGTGAAGTGGACGGCAGGCGTGCCTGTGATGCCCTCCTGTGTGTTCAGCGGCTGTGTAAGGCTAAAAACATTGCTTCTGCCCGATAACGTCACCACCATTTCAGGATTACTGGATTGCCACTCGCTGACACAGCTCACATTCCCTGCCAGCCTTCTGCAGATAGAGGAAATGCGGGGCACGGGCTTTGAAACCTTAGATTTACCCGACACGGTAGGAACTCTCCGTTGCAACTTGTTCGGCGGTACCTTTGAAAACTGCAAAAACCTGCGCTCCATCCGTCTGCCTAAAGGGGTGGCGCGGCTTGACCAGAGCATTTTTAAGGGATGCTCTGCTCTCTCCGACATTGTGTTCCCCGAAAGGCTGCGCGCCATTGAGTCCTTTGCCTTTGGAGAATGCACTTCGCTCATCCATCTGACCCTGCCCGACAGCATGATGAAAATCCGCGGCTCTGCCTTCTATCATTGCGAAAACCTGGAAAGCATTACCCTTTCTCCTAAGCTGATTCTGATAGAAGACAATGCCTTTGAAGGGTGCTTTGCTCTCAAAACGGTGACGGTACGCTCCGCCCTGCGACACATTCAGGCAAAAGCCTTTGCAGGCTGCACCAAGCTGGAGTCCATTGACCTGCCCTATTCTCTTGAGGACTTGGGCGAAGGGGCGTTTTACGGTTGCAAAGCCCTGAAAGAACTGATTTTGCCCGACGGCCTCTATACCCTGCCCCCCTATTGCTTTGCCGCTTGCACGGGGCTGACCAAAATCGTTTTGCCCAAAGGCTTGTCCGGCATGGCGGCAGACTGCTTCAGCGGTACATCCCCCGCTACTCTAACACTCCCCACAAGCCAGTCTCACTTAATTGAACTCTGGGGCCAGCCCCTGTTTGTCACACCCCCCGACGAGGAAGGACAAATCACAGCAGTGTTTAGAGAATAACTATTCCTATCTTCGCCATTTTCTAAAACCCTAAAAAAAAAGAGAGAACAAACGGTTTCCGCTTTGTTCTCTCTTTTTCATTTCCAAAACTAAATAGCCTTATGTGCCGCAGCACATTTCACGTTTGCGAAGCAAACATTTCATCCACCGAAGGTGGATTTCATCCGTCAACGACGGATTTCATCGCGTTTTGACGCAGGTCAAGACGCCAGAGGCGAACGGATTTTTAGCAGAATTTTTCGTTTGGGC
>JAZOBX010000153.1:0-3256 GCA_045596205.1 Eubacteriales bacterium
GACACCAACATCAGCAGGGTGCTTTGGGGCAAATGGAAGTTGGTAATCAGGGCATCAAAGGCTTTGAAACGGTAACCGGGGAAAATGAAAATCCCCGTATCGCCTTCCATGGGGGGGATGATGCCTTGGACGTCTGCCACACTCTCCAGCACACGGCAAGAGGTAGAGCCCACCGCTACGATGCGTCCGCCTTCTCTGCGGCGGCGGTTGATCTCTTCTGCCACCTCAGGGGAAATATGGAAATGTTCGGTGTGCATCACGTGGTTTTTGATCTCTTCCTCTTTTACTGGACGGAAGGTGCCCAGCCCCACGTGAAGGGTCACTTCACCGTAGCCAACCCCTTTTTCCCGTAATTTCGCCAACAGCTCGGGCGTAAAATGAAGTCCCGCAGTAGGGGCGGCGGCAGAGCCTTCTTCTTTGGCGTATACGGTTTGGTAGCGGTTTTTATCTTTCAGCTTTTCGTGAATGTAAGGGGGAAGAGGCATATTGCCCACCTCGCAAAGCACCTCGTAAATATTCTGAAAACGTTTTTCGTCATAGGAAAAACGCACCTTTCGGTTGCCGTCCGGCAACACTTCCTCCACCGTGGCAGACAGCAAACCGCCAAATTGGAAGCTTGCCCCCTCCTTTGCTCGCTTACCGGGGCGCACAAGGGTTTCCCACAGTCCGTCGGGATGGGCGCGGAGCAAAAGCAGCTCCATGGGCGCGCCGTTTTTGTCGCATTCTCCCAATAGTCTGGCAGGAATGACCTTGGAGGAGTTCACCACCAGCATATCCTCGGGGCGGAGCATATCCAAAATATCGTAAAAATGGCGGTGAGACAGCTCTCCGCTTGCTTTGTCCAACACCATCAGACGAGAGGCGTCTCTTTGGGCAAGAGGTGTTTGGGCAATCAGTTCTTCGGGCAAAACAAAATCAAAGTCGGCGGTTTTCAGAGCAGTTTCTGCCGGAGTATTGCGAATCACAAGGTTGGTTTGAGACATGAGAAGACCTTTCACTGTACTATATTGTCAAATTACATATACTATTATAGCAAAGGTTTCGAAGGTATGCAAGAGAGAAACCGTGATTTTCAGAAAGTTTACAAAGGAGAACACATGAAAAAAACACCCCTGTTTGAAGGGCTATGTACCGCCCTTGCCACCCCTATGAAAGACGGAGAGGTAGACTATCTCGCCCTGCGGCGCCTCATTGCCTACCAACTGGAGCAGAAGGTAGATGCTCTGTTGCTTCTTGGCACCACGGGAGAAGCCGCCACCCTCACCCGAGAAGAACGCAGAAAGATAGCGGAAATCGGCGGAGAGATGACAAATGGCAAAGCAAAATACATTTTAGGATGCGGAAGCAACAGCACCGCCCTCACCCTTGACTATGCCAAAGATGCCCTTGACTGCGGCGCAGACGGTATCCTTTTGGTTACTCCCTATTATAACAAAGGCACCGAAAAAGGGATTGTAGCGCACTTTGAAACCGTAGCCGACCAAATCCCGCTTCCGCAAATTCTCTACCACGTACCTAGCCGT
This sequence comes from Eubacteriales bacterium, assembly GCA_045596205.1. Classification (GTDB taxonomy): domain Bacteria; phylum Bacillota; class Clostridia; order Oscillospirales; family CAG-272; genus UBA1740. Next base: position 1,524 of record JAZOBX010000153.1, read on the forward strand.
ACGGGGGTACATTTCACCCTTGCCCAAATCCGCAGGCTTTCCGCACATCCGCGTATCGTAGGCGTCAAAGAAGCCTGCCCCGACCTTGATTTTTTACAGGACGAAATGGCAGCTTCGGGAGATGCCCTTGATTATTACGCAGGGAACGACTCCCTCGCCATTCCCACGCTTTCCCTGGGGGGTATTGGGCTCATTTCCGTGATTTCGAATCTTTTTCCTCAAAAAACAGGGGAAATGATACGCCACTTCAGGGCAGGGAAGACGGCAGAAGCGCTAACCGTTCACCGTCAACTTCTTCCTATGATGCGTCTGCTTTTCCGCGAGACCAATCCCGCTCCTCTCAAATACGCCCTGTCTCTTCTCGGATACGGTACGGGAGAAGTCCGTTTGCCCCTTGCAGAAATTGATACACCGCTAAAAGAAGACATCAAAAAAGAAATGGAATTTTTAGAGGAGCAAAAAATCCTTTGACAATCTCTGCGATATGTGGTATACTATTCTCGCTGAAAATAAAGTTCGTCTAAAAACGAGGTATCTTCCCATGAGAATGAGAATGAAAAAACACTTTGATGAGCGTCTGGCTGCCTGCGCCCATCTGCTTTGTGAAAAACCCGAAGAGCCCATCACCACCTCAGAATATCATTTCGGTTGGGACGGTGACATTTATCTGGAAATTGGCTGCGGTAAAGGCGGTTTCGCCGTGCAATCCGCCGCGGCAAATCCCGAAGTCTGCTTTTACGCCATGGAACGGGTGGCAAACGTCATGGTCAACGCCGTAGAGCGTGCCGAGAGGGAAAAGGCAAGCCGCCCCGACAATCTGCGCTTTATGATTGGCTCTGCCGAGCATTTGGCGGAATGGTTCGCTCCTCATACTCTGTCTGCCATTTATCTGAATTTTCCCGACCCCTGGCCCAAAAAGAGAAACGCCAAACGCCGTTTGACCCACCGCAACTTCCTCGCACTCTATTTTTCTTTGCTCAAAGAAGACGGTATGCTCTATTTTAAGACCGACAACGTAGCGCTCTTTGACTTCACTCTGGAGCAACTGGAGGAAATGGGACACAGCCCCAGCTACGTTACCCGCGATCTTCACAACTCTCCCTTTGCACGTGGGAACATTATGACAGAGTACGAAAGCAACTTCGTCAGCCAAGGAATGCCCATCCATGCGCTGGCGGTCAGTCCTCATGCTTCCAAATCTATTCTTCCTCGCGAAATACTGTATAGCAGCGAGACTACCTCTGACGAAGCGAAAAAAACTCCTACCGAGACAAAAGAATAATTCATTAAAAGCACTCGCTTATGGCGGGTGCTTTTCTTGTATGCCGAAAACTCCGCCATAGTGGCGGGGTTCCATAAAGGCTTTGCCGATGAGCAGAAAGCAAATAAAAATTCAGTGTAGTGACCTTGTGTCAAAGGCTCCCTTGTGTAAAGGGAGCTGTCAGCGAAGCTGACTGAGGGATTGTTTTGTGTACATTATCGCTTTTTACAATCCCTCCGTCACGGCAAGCCGTGCCACCTCCCTTTACACAAGGGAGGCTTGGATTTAGTCCCGCTTGAGCGGGTTTTCGTAACAAATGCATGGCTGACAGGCCAATAAAAGACGCACTTGTGCGTAGCCTGTAGCATTAGGGCTATGCCCGAAACTGAAATACCACCCGCTATGCGGGTGGATTATTATTTTGGAGATGAAATTATTTATCAAGCAGGCAAGCAATACCGGGAAGTTCAAG
>JAZOBX010000154.1:0-9675 GCA_045596205.1 Eubacteriales bacterium
TATCTATGAAATTTTAGAAACTATTTCCAATTTCTTCATTTTTGCACAAGCGTTATTTGGTACCAGCAACACAAAAAGCGGAAAAGAGAGAATACTGTTCCCTTTTCCGCTTATATCGTTACATTATTTGAAAGTAATCACGGTAACACCAAGGTCGCCTTCTCCGTACTGTCCGTTGCGGTAGCTCTTGATACGGCGATCTCCGCGCAGCATTTCATGAAGATACGCGCGAAGCTTGCCCGTACCCTTTCCGTGGATAATGCGCACGGTGTCTACCCCTGCGAGCATGGCTTCGTCCAAATACTTGTCAATCTTAAACCACGCATCATCGGTATATTCCCCGCGCACGTCAAGTTCCATTCTAAAATCAGAGGAAACCACCTTTTTCACCTTCCCCTCACCCACTTTGCGCGACTGTGAAGATGCTTTTTTGGCGTTTGGTGTATCAGAGAGCAAGCGCAAAGTATCAATGGGCATTTTTGCACGCATAATGCCTGTTTTGACTTGCACCATACCTTTTTTATCGGGCAATTCTGTCACAGTTCCCTCTTGCTTATAGGTGGTAACGTAAACGGTATCCCCCACGCGAAGAGGCCGGGGCAAAACGTATTTTTCGTCAAGAGAAATCTCTTCTTCCCCATATCGGGCGAAGGTGCTGTCCGCTTCGGACAGACGCTCTCGCATTTCTTTACGGGCGGCGGCGAGATTCTCGTTAAACTTGTCCGTGCCTTGCTTTTTACGAAGATCATCTAACTGTTTTAAGACGTATTCGCAAGTAGCGCGGGTACTGTCAAGAAGTTCACGCGCTTTGTCGCTGTCGCGTTTGGCAGACAGCTCCGCTTCCCTGACTTTTTCTTTGAGACGGATCTCTGCTTCCCGCTTGAAGGTTTCATATTCCCTTCTGAGTCGCTCTGTCTCGGCTTTGTCCTGATCCATTTCAATGCGGGTTTTATCCAGTTTTTCAATAATGCTTTCAAACCGTCTTTCTTCACCTGAAAGCATGGTTTCCGCACGGAGAATAATGTCCTCAGACAAGCCAAGCTTCTGGGAGATAGCAAACGCGTTGGATTTACCCGGCATACCGATAATCAGGCGATAGGTCGGTTTCAGAGTGGTGACATCAAACTCACAGCAAGCGTTTTCTACGCCTTCCGTATCAAGGGCATACATTTTGAGTTCGGCATAGTGGGTGGTGGAAATGGATAAGGCCCCCTTTGCCATCACTTCTTCCAGAATAGCAACCGCAAGAGCGGCACCTTCTATGGGATCCGTGCCTGCTCCAAGCTCGTCAAAAAGCACGAGGGAGCGATCGGTGATGTGTTGCATCATGTCCACGATATTGACCATGTGGGCAGAGAAAGTGGAAAGGGACTGTTCAATGCTTTGCTCGTCACCGATATCCACCAGCACTTCCGAAAATACGCCCAGTTCAGAAAATTCATCAGCGGGAATATGAAGACCCGACTGGGCCATCAAGGTCAGCAGACCTGCTGTTTTCAGGGTAACGGTTTTACCGCCTGTGTTCGGGCCTGTAATCACAAGGGTACGGTAGCCGTCACCAATTGCTACGTCAATGGGCACGACTTTGTCTTTATCAATGAGCGGGTGTCTGGCGCGCTTGAACTTCAGCCCGAGTTTCTCGCGGATTATGGGACATTCGGCTTTCATTTCGTTGGCAAGGCTGGCGCAGGCGAAAGTGAAGGCAAGCTCCGTGAGATTCAGATAATTCCAGCGAATGGAGGAAGAAAACTCGGCGCAAAGCGCAGAAAGCTCAGCCAAAATTCGCTCAATTTCATGGGTTTCTTCTGCTTGGAGGCGACGCAATTCATTATTGGCTTCTACCACTGCCATAGGCTCAACGAAAAGCGTGGAGCCCGAGGCGCTCATATCGTGTACCAAGCCTTTCACCTCGTTGCGGTATTCCGCTTTCACGGGCACAACGTATCTTCCGTCACGCATGGTAACGAGATTTTCCTGCAGATACTTGATTTGTTTACCGCCAACGTACCCTTGCAGGGTATCTTTGATCTTATTATTGACTTGACGGATTTTTCTGCGAATGGAGGCAAGAGCAGGACTGGCCTCGTCTGCCAGCATTTCTTCAGAGAGGATGGAACGGGTGATGCGTTCTTCCAGATCCCGATTGGGTATCAGGCACAGGAAGATTTCGTCCAGTACCGTTTCAAATGGCTTGTCTGTCTGGATATAGTCCAGCGTGGTGCGCGCGGATCGAAGAAGATAAGAAATGCGAAGCAGTTCAATCATGCTTAGTACCGCGCCCTTGTCCGCGCGTTCAGCGGCGGCGGCTACGTCTTCTTCCGCATAAAAAGAGGGATATCCCTTTGCATCAATGAGACGTCTCGCGTCTGCGGTACGTTGCAAGCGTAGACGAACGGTGTCTACATCATCGGTAGGGCGAAGAGTGAGGGCCCTTTTTTTCGCACTTCCCGTCCCTGCAAAGTCAGCCAGCATGGAGAGAATTTTGGGATAATCAAGGGCGTTCAGAGCTTTTTCAGAAAATAACATAATTTTAATCTTTCACTTGGTGATAGAAGGACAGGCTTTTGAAGCCACGTTCCAAATGGTTGGTCAAATACGATTCGGCAGCCTTGGAAAACAGGTGCAAATCCTGTTCATCCAAACGGAAGGAAAAGAGTTTTTCAAGAGGACAGGAAACCACGTAACGCATGGCTGAAAGCGAACCGGGAGAGAGGATTTCAACGATACGGTTTTCTCCCTCTTCCGGGGGAAGAAACTCACGCTCGGCGCGGCAATCGTCACAAATAATGACCCCATCCATCACGTATAGCATAAAATCTCCCTGCTCTTTTTCGCATATATCACAGCCGTGCAGTTCGGGCATAAAACCCAAAATAGAGACAGCTCGCATCTCAAACGAGGCTTTAATCAAAGGCAGAAGATTGGTTTCGTTGGCTATGGCAAAAAGCGTATTCAATGCAAGGCGCAGGAAGGGGATGTCTGCCTGGTTGGTGGCTCCTTCACTGATCACATCGCACACGTAGGATGCCAGAGCCGTGCGCGTAATAGATTCGCGTATGGCAAAAAAGTGTTCAAGCAGTTCTGCTTCCCTGACCCAATACCGATCTGCGCGTTTGTATAGAATAAAGTGGCTATAGCAGAACAGTTCTGCACCCGCGGCATGGTGGCTCATAAAGGATTTCGTGCCTTTGACCATAACGGTCATCATGCCTTTTTCAAAGGTATAAATACAAAGCAGACGGTCTGCACCTGGCAAAGGAATAATCCTTGTGACCAGTCCGTTAACTTCAATAATCATGATTCTTCGCGGTAACCGAAATCACGGAGACGGACGTCGCTGTCGCGCCAGTTTTCTTTCACCTTGACCCACAGATCAAGAAATACTTTGGTGCCAAGAAATTTTTCAAGATCTTCTCTGGAATAGGTACCGATTTTTTTCAGAGTTACACCGTTTTTACCAATGATAATGCCCTTATGGGATTGGCGTTCACAAAAGATCTCCGCGCGAATGCGCACCATATCTTTGCTTTCTTTGAACTCTTCAATACAAACGGCGGTGCCGTGGGGAATTTCTTCGTCCAGTACGCGAAGCAATTTTTCGCGGATAATTTCAGAGGCAATGTGACGCTCGGGCATATCCGTCAACACGTCAGAGGGGAAAAACCAAACGCTTTCTTCCAGATAACGGCGGCATTCGCTGACAACGGTGTCTACGTCCTTCCCTGTTTTGGCGGAAATCGGTACAACGGCGTCAAAGTTATACGCAGAGGCGTAGGCAGAAATGGTCTGGGCAATGTCTGCTGCTCTGACCGTGTCTACTTTATTGATGACCAAAATGGCGGGCATTTTAGCATTTTTCATATTGGCGATAAGAGAAGCCTCAATGTCACCCACATTGGGACGGGGCTCTACCACAAGAATGGCGGCGTCAGACGAGCCAAGGGTTTCGCCTGTGGTTTTCACCATGTAATCACCCAGTCTCGTGCGGGGACGGTGCATTCCGGGAGTGTCCAAAAATACAAATTGATCGTCTCCTACGGTGTGCACGCCTGTAATACGGTTTCTGGTGGTTTGGGGCTTTTTGGAGACAATGGCGATTTTTTCCCCTAAAATAGCATTCAGCAAGGTTGATTTACCCACGTTGGGGCGGCCTACAATCGCAATAAATGCCGTTTTTTTCATATTCTTTTCAGTTCCCTTTCTTTTTGTCTTTTACGGGTTGCAGATGCATCATACGAATAATATCGTTCTGACGGCAACACATATCTTCTTCGTCTTCGGGAGACAGTTCATGGTCGTATCCAAGCAAATGGAGAGTAGAATGAATGGCAAGAAACGCCACTTCGCGGTGGAGAGAATGCCCCAGCTCTTTGGCTTGCTCGCCTGCTCTCGCATAGGAGATCACGATATCTCCCAGCTCCAGTAACCCTTTTTCAGGAGCATCGTCCCGATCCCACAGCGGAAATGACAAAACGTCGGTTTCCGCATCTTTTTCGCGGTAGGAGGCATTGAGCTCACGAATGCGGTCAGGGGTACAAACCGTCACCGACACGTATGCCCGACGAAACACATTTTCATAAATAAGCGTGGTTCCCACCGCCCGACGGATCACGTCTTCAAGGGGCTTGTCCTGCAAGGCTTCTTCACATTCCACCTGATAATCCATTTTCAGCAAACGGAACAGGCGCATCAGTTTTAATTTGATTGCTTTACTCATCCTTATTTTTCCCGCCCTTCCCGTTTGGCATAGATTTTGCGCTCACCTGCGGCTTGCTTGGTTTCGCGCTCGTATTTATCATATGCGGAAATAATCTTTTGCACCAATTTATGGCGCACCACGTCGCGCTCGGTGAAATGATGAATGGCGATATCGTCAATATTTTTCAGAATCTTTGCAGCGACACCAAGACCGCTCTTCTTGCCGAACGGAAGGTCGGTTTGAGAGGGGTCGCCCGTAACGACTGCTTTGGAATGATTGCCAAGGCGCGTGAGGAACATTTTCATCTGCTCGGTGGTGGTATTCTGCGCTTCGTCCAAAATGATGAAAGAATCGTCCAGCGTGCGGCCGCGCATATAGGCGAGGGGTGCGATTTCAATGGTATTTCTTTCCAGATGACGGGCATAGTTTTCGGGGCCAAGCATTTCAAACAATGCATCATATAAAGGGCGAAGGTAGGGATCAATTTTGCTTTGCAGATCTCCCGGCAAAAAGCCTAACCGTTCCCCTGCTTCCACAGCGGGGCGCGTTAAAATGATACGGCTCACTTCTCTTGCGCGTAAGGCTTCCACTGCCATTGCCACAGCAAGGAAGGTTTTACCAGTACCGGCGGGGCCGATACCAAGCACAACCGTGTTCTTTTTGATCAGGTCGGTGTATTTCTTTTGCCCAACGGTTTTCGGTTTGATGGGCTTTCCTCTGCTGGTAATGCAGAGCACATCACCGCTATAGTCGGTGAGTTCCCCGTCTTCTCCGTCTTCCACCATGCGGATCACATATTCCACACTTTGGTCGCTGAGTGTTTCGCCGCCGCTGACCATACGCTTCAGATAGGTAAGGACTCTGGAGGCTTTTTCCACGCCTTCCGCTTCTCCTTGAATCACAAGCGCATCACCGCTCCCTTCCAGGGAAACGCGACGGTTCATGATGCGAACGGAAAACTGTTTTTCCAGCGTGCTGATATTACAGTCTCCCACACCGCATAGCGAAGACGTTTGGTCGCTGGACGACGTCATGACAACTTTTTCAGCCATATAAACTCCATTATTTCGGTAAAATATTTATTCTCTTATATTTTATACTTAATTTACGGAAAATTCAATAGTTTCCGCGATATTTTCTATATAGGTTAGCTCACATTTTAGCAAATACCCTTCACTTGTGAAGGTTCCGTCTACTTTTTGAGACACAAGTTCGCTGTTTTTCAGTCGCAAGTATACGTCTGTGCGCAGGCGTTCATAGGCGAGGCGCATAGCTTCTGTTTCACTTAGGGTTAAAGCCTGATGTGAATAGGTCATACGGTGATAGAGCGTTAACGTGATCGGTAAACGGACGCTATCAAACAAATACACCCTGCGTTTGTCAGGCATGACATCGGGGGCATTTTCTAAATCCGAAGAGAAAAGACGGATATCTTTTCCGAAAAGACAAACCGTCAAACCTGCAAGACGGCTTTTTTCTTTGACGGTAACTGCGTTTTCACAAGGCACGAAGATTTCAATGGATTCGGTGACTTTCCCCTTTACTTCCCCTTTTGCTTCCGAGAAAAAATAACCGATGCTGTTTTCGTACACACCAGATACCAGCAAATCGCCTTTTTTAACCACCATGCCTTTGGACACAACGGGTCTTCCGCCTTCCAGAATCAGTTCTTCAATGACAGCATCACGCTTGGCGACCAAATTGACAGCCTTAGGCTCGGCGGAGGGGAGTTGCGGACGGCTGGAGGTATAGGCGCGGCAACTGACAAATAAAACCGTTCCCTTCCGATAAATGTTCATCCAACCCATTTGGTCACTTTGGGCAAGGAAGGCACTTGCCACGCTATCCGTATCCAGAGTGGGAATAAAAGCGCCTTCCGACAAACCAAGCTCGGAGAGTTTTTGCAGAATTAATTCTTCGCTGAAATCCTGAGAATCCACCACGCGGATTTCCCAGACGAATGAAGACAAAAAGACAAACAGTGCAAATCCGAAAAGCAAGCCTACAGGCAAACCGATTCGTGTGAAAAGGGAGTGCTTAATTTTAGGTATTCCGAGTAGCGGAGATAGGCTGACTCCATTTTTCAGCTCCGGAAAAACAGAAATAACTTTATGATAATTTAGGGCAGATAGCAAAATCGCATACTGCAAGTTGTTTTCTGTTTTCATAGTTTTGACTTGATGGGGGATGGCATAACGGTAGAGAGAATCTGCCCATTTTGCCATATTTTCTTTTGGTACAATGACACGAAAATATCCCTTCATGGCAAGAAAAATACTGATTCTCATGGTCACCTCAACTCTATATTTTCCACTTTTCCACGCACCTCAATATACCCGTTCTGATAGCTTCGACATACCAATTTGCTACCCAAAACAGAGAGTGCGCCGCCTTGATAAGCAAAGGTCATTTTCTCGGTTTCGTATAGGAGAATGCTTGTAACACCCCCTACGGTCACCACAAAATTTCCTGCTGAAACAGGCTTGATTTCAATGGAAAATGGTGTGTGTATCATGTGAGAAAAACGGTGGTGGACAATCGGTTTTTCTTTGGTTTTCGTTTTGGTTTTTGTCATGTTTTTGCCTTTGTTTTCATAATGATGATACGAAAAAATGCTTTTCAGAAATAGGGAAAATCACCAATAAACGGTTTATTTTTTCCTCAAAAATGCGTTTTTCTACCCTCACTATATGATTTACGGAGAATGTAAATGACTGAAATCAAAAAACGCTTTCGGGTAAAAGCGGGAGATTTGGTTCTGCTTTTGTTTTTGCTTTGTATGGTTTGTCAAACGCAAATTCATCAAGGCATCAAGGAGGCATTACTGCTTTGCTATACGACTGTGATCCCTTCTTTATTTCCGTTTATGATTTTGTCCGTTGCGTGGAGAAATGCTTATGAGGAAACGAGACACAGGCGGTTTTCTTTTGTTGTGGCGAAGATTCTGCGCACAAAAAAAGAGGGGGTATTCCCTTTTGTTTTGGGAGCGATTTGCGGTTTTCCCATTGGAGCGAAAGAAGTTTGCGCATTGTACCAAAAAAATGGTTTGGTAAAACAAGAAGCAGAGCATTTGCTTGGTATTGCGAATCTGGCGAGCCCTGCTTTTGTGATCTTTGGTATTGGTGCAGGACTGAGAGGAAACGTCAAAGAGGGCATAGCATTCTATCTGATTCAACTTTTGTCTGCTATACTTGTGGCATGGGTCACCGCACCAAAACTGCCTAAAATATCCAAAGAATCGACAAAAAATGCAGTAAAGACGACTTCTGTACCTTTCCCCAAACTGATTGCAGACGCCACCTATACCATGCTTTCACTTTGCGGTTTGATTTGCACTTTTTCGGCAATTTCTTCCCTTGCGCGGACTTTTTTACCCACCAAAATCGCGCTGTATATCACCGCATTTTTGGAAATTGTGGGCGGTACAAAAGATATATTCCTTTATTTTAGTGACTTTCCATTGCTGTCTTTTGCTCTGACTGCCTGCGCAATCTCCTTTGGAGGTATTTCTGTGCATATGCAAAGCCATCTGTTTATTTCGGAAACGGATTTATCTTTTGGGAAATATATGTGGCAAAAAATACTGGGAGGTATTTTTTCTCTTCTGATGGCGTTTGGTTATGCCCGAATTTTTGGAGTGTAGCTTTGTGGCTTGCAATCTCTTTTGATTTGTGGTATACTTTGACAAGAAAAGGCTGTGACCAAAAATACAGCCGTTTTCTAAAGGAGAAAAGCCATGAGAGAAACCACACTTTGTTATCTTTCCAAAGACAACTGCTACCTAATGCTTCACCGTGTAAAAAAGAAAAACGATGCCAATCATGAAAAATGGATTGGAGTGGGCGGCGGTATGCTCGCAGGGGAAACACCTGAAGAATGCGCCATCCGTGAGGTATGGGAGGAAACGGGATACACCATGCATTCCCCGCTTTATCGCGGTGTGGTACGGTTTTATTCGGATATTTACGAAGATGAAGTGATGCATCTGTTCACCGCAACAAAGTTTTCGGGCGAAGAAATTGATTGTGATGAAGGGGTGCTGGCTTGGGTGCCCGTCAAAGACGTTCCTTCTCTGCCCGGTTGGGAGGGCGACCGCATTTTTCTTTCTTTGCTTGCTAAAGGTGCGCCGTTTTTCCACCTTTCCCTGTATTACAAAGGCGATAAACTGGAAAGAGCCTTGCTGGAAGAGAAAGAGCTTCCCTTGCCTTATCAGGAATGAGAGGTTTGTAAACGATCAAATGCGGTCAATCATTGACAGTATGCATACAGATAATAAAGATACAAAAAAACAAGAAAAAGTCTCTTGGACAGACAAACTGCCAAGAGACTTTTTGTATTCAGGAATTATTTGCTGAGGCGTTCAACCAAAGCATCCAGCTGGGACATCAGTTCAGCGGGAATGTTGCCGATTTGAGCATAGAACTCTTTGATGTTTTCTACGTCTTCCAGCCAAGAGGTTTTATCTACGGACAGAAGGTCTTGCATGACTTCATCGGAGATGGAGAGGCCTTCGGTTTCAATGTCACTTGCATAAGGCAGGTAACCGATAGCGCTTTCTCTGGCATCAACGACGCCTTCGCAACGCTTGAGAATCCACATAAGCACACGCATATTGTCGCCAAAGCCGGGCCAGATAAAGTGACCTTCATCATCGGTACGGAACCAGTTTACGTGGAAGATGAGGGGTTTGTGGGTAATTTTGGTGCCCATGTTCAGCCAATGTGCAAAGTAATCGCCCATATTGTAGCCAACGAAAGGACGCATAGCCATAGGATCGCGACGAACTACACCAACTGCGCCTGCAGCTGCAGCAGTAGTCTCAGATGCCATGATAGAGCCAACGAAGGTACCGTTCTGCCAATCTCTCGACTGATATACGAGGGGAGCGGTCTTTGCACGGCGACCACCGAATACGATAGCGGAGATCGGAACACCTGCGGGATCGTTGAACTTATCAGAGATGCAGGGGCAGTTCT
>JAZOBX010000155.1:0-8532 GCA_045596205.1 Eubacteriales bacterium
CACCGCCACCAACGTGCAAAAGTACGCCGTTGTGGAAACCGGCGCAAGCATCAAAGGGCCGATCTTCATCAACGAAGGCGACATGATCCGCATTGACACCCGTGAAGGCGGCTCTTATCTGGAACGCGCATAACCCCTAAAAACATAAATAACGAAAAGGAGTGTACAGACATGAAATCCAACGAATCCGTAGCATATCTGAAAGGTATTTTTGAGGGCTTGGGTATGGATAGTTCCTCCCCCGAAGGAAAGCTTTTTGTGGCTTTGATGGACACTGTGCAAACCCTGTCTGAAGAAGTAGCCGATCTCCAAGCAAGAGTACAGGATCTTGGCGAATACGTCGAAGAACTGGACGAAGATCTGGCATACGTAGAAGAAGACCTCTACGATGACGAAGATGAAGACGACGAAGACGATTTCGACGACGAGGATGACGATACCCAATATTTTGAAGTGGTATGTCCTACCTGCGGCGAAGTTGTATGCTTTGACGATTCTCTTGAAGAAGACGAAATCACTTGCCCATCTTGCGGCGAACAGTTAGAACTGGATTTTGAGTGTGACGGCCATTGCGGTGAAGACTGCGAAGGTTGCCCCGCTGCAGAGCAAGAATAATCAAGCAAAAATAGAACACCGCAGCCGGAGTATTTTACCCTTGGCTGCGGTGTTTTTACAGGGCAAACTTTGTTTGTCCTGTTCACTACCTCGACGTTCCGACTTTACCATGCCCCAAATTCTTACCAACCTAAGCCTTCCCCAAAGCGGAAAAGTCTCCATAAATGGAGACTAGCGAAGCGGCATTTTTTGCAAACCAGCAAATTGCCATTTATCACACAAAGAGTCAATTGACCCGCTTCGGGGAAGGTGGCACGAGCAAAGCGAGTGACGGATGAGGTGTTTTCCTAAAACAACTTAATTCAAGAAGCTACGCCATTTACCACTTCTTAAAAATGACGGCAAAGCCGTCATGAAATGTTTGCTCCGCAAACATGAAAAAAGTACGGACATTTCTGCCCGTACGGTCAATAGTTTAGCAACGGTCTACGGTGGTCACGGCAAAGCAATGCCGTCCCATTTCTTTTTGCACCGCCTCGCTCATGGCGAGCATGAGCGTCTTGTTGTCCATTTCCACCTCAAAAGGCACTTCCATATCAAAAATCAAGTTGGTATGGGTGTCCCCAATCACACAGCGGAAATCGTGAATGTGAATGCGGCTGTCAATGGTTTTGGCAATTTGCTCCACCTGTCCGCGCAAGCGGTCCACCGTCTCATCCCCTACCACAATAGGGTCCATGTGAATAACACAGTCAATGCCCAGCTCCTCTTTGACGGTGCGTTCCATGTTGTCAATGGCATCGTGGCTTTTAAAAATATCCTCTCTGCCGTCCACCTCTGCGTGGAAGGACACCATCATTTTACCCGGCCCATAGCTGTGCAGCGTCAGATCGTGAATGCCCACCGCCTCAGGAAAACGACCAATGATGGCTTTGATTTCCTCCACTGTTTCTTTGGAAGGCGCCTCGCCTAAAATCATGTTCTTATTTTCCCACAGCAGTTTCCCGCCGGTAAACATGATAAAGAGAGCCACAAGCAGGCCCATATATGCGTCAATGTCCCAACCCATAAAGCGAAGCAATAGGGAAGAGACAAGCACCGCTGAGGTAGCGACCGCATCGCTGATGCTGTCCATGGCTGTGGCACGTAATACCTCAGAATCAATGATTTTACCGATACGGCGGTTCATCAGATACAGAAACACCTTCACCACTATAGCCAGTCCCAACGCCAGCGCCACCCAGGGGTTGAATGCGGTTTGCTGGGGCGTGACAATTTTTTGAATAGACCCTTTTGCCAGCTCGTATCCCACCAGAATGATCAAAAACGATACGATCATAGAAGACACGTACTCCATCCGCGCATGACCGAAGGGATGCTCTCTGTCCGCAGGCTTTGACGCAATGCGGAAGGTTACGAGAGAGATCACGGAAGATGCCGCATCCGACAGGTTGTTAAAGGCATCTGCGCTGACCGCAATGGAGCCAATGAGCATGCCCGACAGATATTTCACCGCAAACAAAAATACGTTTGCCAGAATCCCTACGATGCTTGAAAACACACCGCACTTTGACCGCACTTCCGTTGCCGCCAAAGATTGTCCCTTTTTCGCGCAGAAAAAACGTAAAATCTTTTCCATTTGAACACCTTTCATATTATGTAACTCATATATAGGAGACAGTTATGCCCACCATCAAAAGAATAGACGTGATGAATCAGTTTGAAGGCAAGCAAGCCATCAAAGAATTGCTTTTTGCCATCGCCACCGAGCGCGCAATGGGTGAACGCCTGCTGAAAATACTCCATAGCGGCGAAAAATCCACCATTGCCCGTATCCATAGAGAACTGAAACGCCTGAAAACAGAAGGCCGCCTGGTCTGCTATCTCACAGGCAAAAAATTCTCCTCCGACAACCCCGACGTGCTTTATCTCATCGACAAGTTTCCCCATGTGGCAGAAGACCCCTCCCTTGACAGGCAAGACGAGAAATGCACCGTTGTATTCTTAGGATAAAGCCCTGACGTCAGCATCAATAGATAAAGAAAAAGCCCTTAGCATAAAGCGGAGGGCTTTTTACGCGCTATGTACGCGCAATCAGGAAATACCGTGTTTTTCAAGGTACTTAATCACATCACCAACGGTAATGAGAGTGTGAAGATCTTCGTCAGCGATCTGAATGTCGAACTTATCCTCACAAAGAAGAACAAAATCAGCCAGCTCCAGAGAATTGACACCTAAGTCACCGGAAAGTTCTGCGTCTTCGGTAATCTTATCTGCGTCAACATTGAGCTCTTCGATGAGCAGATTTTTGATTCTTTCAAACATATGAGAGTCTCCTCCATTATCAAGCATAAATGCTTTCGTGATAGATGCATTTGTGGGATCAGCATCTCCCTCCAAACACATACTCTTGTATTATAACCTATTTTTACTACTTTGTCAAGTCTTTTCCTGAAAAAGTGCATATTTACCCACGAATATTGACAATTCTTGGCAAAAAATGCAAAAAAACACAGTTATTTGGGGGAAATCTCCCCACTTTCAATTTATTTATATCCAAAAACAAAACCTTTTACACATTTCTCTTTACTTTTTTAAAATTCTTTGCTATAATATATCTGTTATATATGTGTCAGCTTGTATACAAAGTATATGAAGTAAAAAAGAAAGTATGTATGAAAGGTTATTTGCATGAAACCTGAGCTGTATATCCCCCTTATCGTCATTTTTTTGGGGTGTGTTTCTATCATTCTGAGCATTCTCACCCGTAAAAACCGCACCGCCCCCTCCGTCCATTCCATTGTGGGCGCAGAAGGGAAGGTCATCTCCCCCATCGACAATCTCAGCGGCTCCGTTTCTGTCAAAGGTACGGAATGGTCTGCCCGCACCGCAGACGACCAAATCATTGAAGCAGGCAAAACCGTTACCGTCCTTGCCGTAGAAGGCGTGCAGCTGATCGTGAAATAATCCCGCTTGATATATAAGAAAAAGAAGATATGCGAACATATCTTCTTTTTCTGTTTTCATAAAATCTTTTTCAGTTCTTCATAAGAAGCGCGGAGCGCATCCAGATCCCCTTCGTTTGTCACGTAGTAGTCGGCTGCGGCAATAGGCCCGCCCTTTTCCAGATTCTCAATTTCCGCCGCGTCTCTGCGGTCGGTTTCCTCTGCGGTCAAGGGACGGACAGGTCTTTTGGCAAGTCTGGCTTTACGGGTGGAACGGGTGGCGATCACCGCCAGAACAGACACTCCGTCTCCCAGCTTTTCGCGCAGATATTTCAACTCCGACCAGGAATATAGCCCGTCAAGCACCAAAGGTGTTTCGCTGGCTTTTTGAAGAATTTCGGGCAAAAGCAGAATGGCGTATGCCCCAAGACCGTATTTGGCGCGCACTTCTTCACGAACAATGCGTTCGTTGGCTTCGCATACCTCCATGCCCCTTTCCTTCATAATATTCATGGTCACGTCGCCGAAATGAATATTCTGGTATCCGTCAGCCAAAAACAGGTTGGTCAGCTCGCTTTTTCCCGAACCGCACATCCCAACGATGGCAATAATCTTGTGCATAGCAAATTCTCCTTTTTTGGGTGTCAACACTCTTGCATTTTGTGTAGAAATAAGGTACAATAAAAAAGAGCGTGTCAAAAAACTAACGTATGTATTATACAACACAAGACACGCAATGTCAAGCCAAAAGCCATCCATCCCAAAAGAAAAATGTGGCAAAAAGGAGAGTAGCCAAATGCAAGATAAAGTCAGATTCGGCATTGTCGGCACCAATTTTATCAGCGATAGGTTTGCAGAAGCCCTGAAAAACAGCCGAAATGCAGAGGCGGTAGCCGTGCTTTCCCGCGGGCAAGAAACCGCAGACACCTTTGCCCACCGCCACGGGATCAGTCGCGCCTATACCGACGAGGTTGCCTTTTTAGCAGACGGGACCATAGATGCCGTCTATATTGCCGTTCCCAACTCTTTCCATTTTGCATACGCCTCCCGCGCCCTTGATGCAGGCAAACACGTGCTTTTAGAAAAGCCCATGTGCCTTTCAAGAGAAGAGTTTGATACCCTTGTCGCCCATGCCAAGGCCAAAGGAAAGCTCCTCCTTGAAGCCATGCGCCCCGCCTTTGACCCTGCCTATGATCTGCTGAAAGCCGCCCTTCCCAAAATCGGCAAGATCCGTTATGCCAACCTGGATTTCTGCCAGTATTCCAGCCGCTACGATGCCTTTTTGTCGGGGGATATCCGGCGCGCCTTCACCCCTGCCTTTGGAAACGCAGCTCTGATGGACATTGGCGTCTATCCCCTCCATATTGCCGTCATGCTCTTTGGCGCGCCTCAAAGCCTTTCTGCAAATTCCGTATTTCTCTCTAACGGTTTTGAGGGTATGGGGCAAATCACGCTCAACTACGGCGAAATGCTCTGCTCCGTCACCTATTCCAAAATCACCCAGTCTGCCACCCCTTCCGTCATTTTAGGGGAAAAGGGCAGTCTCCTCATTGATAAGCTCACCCAGCCCACTTCCATCATCTACCGCGCCCTTGACGGCAGGGAAGAGCCTCTCCCCCTTACACCAAACCCCAACAATATGGTCTTTGAAGCAGAAGCCTTCTCCCGCCTTGTCCAAAACGGTGAAATGACCCATCCCATGATGTCCCATTCCGCCGCCACCATCTCCCTCATCGACGGCGTCCGTCAGTCCCAAAACATCCGTTTTGCATAAAACGTGCTTGTGTAAAAATCGCAATGTGCGATAAAAAACGTCTTACACCAAATTTGGCGTAAGACGTTTTTTATTATTTCTTTTTTTCATATTGAATCAACGTGTCTACAACGCTGTAAATTCTATCTCTGTCAAAAGGTGCTAAGAAGGCAATCTTTTCTGTCATTTCGGATGATTTTACAGTATAACCTGTAAGCAGCACATCAGCAAGCAATACATCTGCAGATACTTCTAATACGTTGGCTATGGTGATAAATGTTTCCAGCTTTGGTACTTTTTCGCCACGTTCAATCATGCCTGTATAGGTAACGCTTAGTCCTATTTTCTCTGCAAAGTCCTCTTGCCTCCAACCTTTGGCTTCTCTGTATTTTCTTATACGCTTTCCTATTGATGATAAATTCATAACAGACCTGCTTTGGGTTAGATATTAATCAGTTCTTGGAACAGCCGAATGGCGTAGCTGTCCGTCATGCCCGACAGATAGTCCAGCACCGCCTGTGCATACAGCTCTTTGGTTTCCAGATTGCCGTAAATCTTTTCGTTGACGTATCCGTCAGAAATGCGGTTGCCCCAAGGAAATTCGCTGATATCCAAGGTGGTATATTTGGCAATATATCGGGCAAATTCCCCAAATAGCATGGGATAAGTCTTGCTTTCCTCAAACAGCACGCGAACGGTATCAGGCCCTGCGTAGCGTTGCATCAACGCCTCAAACATTTCGGTCAGAATCAGCGCCGCATAACGGCGGAAAGGCAAAAGACGCGGATGATTGTAAATGTTGGCATAGTTAAAACGCTTGATGTCGTTGAGCAATGTCATGTGCTTTTCGCTCATGGTAATACCGCGCTCGGGAGAGCTATGCTCGCATACGTCGGAGATCATTTCGTCAATGATGACCGTGGTATTCAGCGCAGGCGCGCCGTGGGCTTTTGCCACGTGAGAGAGCACCTTCATTTCCGTTTCCCCCAGTACCCCAAGGGCAACGGCGTCGGCAATGTCGCGGCCAAGATATCCGATTTTGTCCGAAAGCTTTACCACGCACCCTTCCCAGGTCGCAGGTTGCACCTGCCCGGGAGAGGTAATGCTGTCCAGGTCGCAAAAGTCTGCTCTGGGGAAAAGATGGCTTTCATCAATTTCACCGCAATGGCAGATGATCCCGTCTCTGACGGCATAGGTCAGGTTCATGTTTTTGTGTTGCATGAACTTGTCTTCAAGCAGTTCAATCTTGTCTGCAAAGCGCACACCGTTCTGTTCATGCCAGAAATCGCGCCCCAGATACTTCATAGACAGTTTTTTCAGGATATATTCGCCCTCATGTCCAAAAGGCGCATGACCTAAGTCGTGACCTATGGCAATGGCTCTGGTAAGCTCCGTATTCAGCCCCAGATGGGTGGCAATAATATTGCTCACCGACTCTACGTGGGACACGTGCTCAATACGGGTGCAGATATGGTCGTTGGATACGTTGAAAAACACCTGTGTTTTATGCTTGAGACGGCGATACGCCAAGGAATGCAAAATACGGGTGTAGTCCTTCATAAAGGGACTGCGGATATCGTCATCTGCGCTGTGAGGGCGGGGAGACAAACGCGCAGTAAACGTGTCATAATGAGGGTTTTCGGGAAATGCGGCGCAACTGCGCAATGCATCTTTTGCCATGTTTTTTACCTCGTGTGTCGTTTTATAGAATGTATGGGAATGGCCAAATATGTAAGGAACTGTTTTTTATCATGCCAAAGCGTGTAGCCAACTTGTAGGGCGGGGCTTACTCTCGCCGCTTCCAAATGTCCAAAACTCCATCGGACCGTCGGTGGCCTTGTAAGCCGATCCGAGTGTATACTTATCCGTCGTGGTGCATGGCCCCGATCTTTTTCATCCAGCGGAAACGGTTGACCTTAATTGCCGCCGCCGCGCATTTAAAAATCTGGTCTGCATTGAGAAACAGCACCACCAGCGCGGGATGCAAATGCCAACGGTATGCCGCAAGGAAAGAGAAGGGCAACACGATACACCAAATGCTGATAATATCGTTATAGAGAATAAACTTGGAATCGCCGCCCCCTCGCACGATCCCCGTCAATACAGGCATCTGATAGGCTGTGCCGAATCCCGTCAGGCAAAGCACCAGAATAAACTGGTTTGCCATTTCGTAGGCCTCGGGGGAGAGAGAGGTGTAAAGGGACAAAACGGGTCTTCTGAGCAAAAACAGAGAAACGGAAATCACCGTACCGATGATGAGATACATCACCTGGAGCGTTTTTGCATAACTCTTGACCTTTGGCAGACATTCTTCTTCCGATTTCGCCTCGCCTAAGGTTTTGCCAATCACCACGGCAGACGCGGAAGCCGCCCCGATTGCCATCACCTTTAACACCTGAAACAAAGTAGAAGCCACAGAGTTTGCCGCAATGGCGGTTTTGGTCATGTTTCCCAAAATTACCGTTTGGAGAGCTGTAGACACCCCAAACATACCGCTGACAAGCCAAAACCGCCAACCGCTTTTCATATAGAGAGAAAAGGCAGTCTTGCCGGCGCAGAAGGTATCTTTGGGGCGAAAATGCAATTTTTTATCCTTACAAAATACAAACCACGCCACAATCAGCAGCTCCGCCACTCTTGCCACCAAGGTTGCCACAGCCGCACCCGTCACACCCATTCTGGGCGCGCCGAGATTGCCGAAAATCAGCAAATAGTTCAGGCAGACGTTGATGCCAAGAGAAGTGAGCGACACCCAAAGACCGATTTTCACCGCCTCCACGCTGCGCAAAGTGGCAAGCAGTAAATTGGAGAGGGCAAAAATCACGTAGGTAAACCGAATGGTATAGAGATATTCTGCGCCGTAGGCAATGACCGTGGGGTCATTTGTAAAAATATCCACGATCTGATGGGGAAAAATACTGGCAAGTAAAAACAGGACCATACCAAGACCGCAACCCCACAGCAAAGCAGATGATGCCACCTGCTTTACGGCTTTGGTATCCTTTTGCCCCCAGAACTGGCTTCCCAGCGCCACAAGAGCATCCCCCGAGCCGCTCACCAGCGACATAAAGATAAACTGAATCTGGTTGACCGTTGCCACCCCCGACAGCGCATCCTCGCTGAACGCGCCAATCATGATGTTGTCCAGCAGGTTCACGCTGAGGGTAATGATCTGGTGTAATACCAATGCCCAGTACAGGGCAAAAAAGCTTTTATAAAAGGTTTTATCTCGGGTCATTCTTGATAGGAAATCTCCAGTTTGAATTGTCTTTCATTTTC
>JAZOBX010000156.1:0-5828 GCA_045596205.1 Eubacteriales bacterium
CAAGGGAAAAATCTCTCTGCCTACGCCACAGGCGAAGACTATCATCTCTATTCCGCTGTGCTTGGCGAAAAACTCTGCGCCCATCTTGAAGGCCTGTTTTCCGGGGAATCCTTTCGCTTTTTCTGCGACAAATCCCCCATAGACGAGCGCCGCGCCGCCGCAAAAGCGGGGCTTGGTGTCTTTGGGGATAACGGGCTTCTCATCACCCATGAATACGGCAGCTTCGTTTTTATCGGCGAAGTGCTGTCCACCCTTCCTGCAAAAGATTTTGGCTGTGAAAACCTGAGGGAGATAGAAGGCTGTCTGCATTGCGGTGCCTGTAAAACCGCCTGCCCCACGGGTTGCCTTTTAGACTGGTCGCGTCCCTGCCTTTCCGCCCTCACCCAAAAGAAAGGCGCGCTGACGGAGGAAGAAGAGGACATCATCCGCCGAAATAGTACCGTCTGGGGCTGTGATGTCTGCCAAAACGTCTGCCCTATGAATCGAAATAACGGAAAAATCCCCCAAACCCCCATCCCTTTTTTCCATGAAAACAGGGTAGAGTGCATTACCAAAGAGCTGCTGGATACGATCCCCGACGATGTCTTTTCCCGCCGTGCCTTTTCCTGGCGCGGCAAAGACCCCCTTTACCGTAACCTTCTGCTCTGCCCTAAAAAAACAGATAAGTGAAAGGAGAAACCTATGCAAAAAAGAACCGCCTCCTCATGCGAGAGCTGTGAATTCTACGATTGGGATGAGGATATGGACTGCTATGTCTGTACCCAGCATCTTGATGAAGACGAAATGCAGAATTTTCTCTCCTCCCAAACCCGATTTTGTCCCTATTACCGTTTCTACGATGAATATAAAACCGTACAAAAACAAATCTGAAAGGGAAGCATTATGATTGAAGCAAAAAATGTCACTATGTGTTTTGAAGACTTCACTGCCCTTGACAATTTGAGCTGTCAGATTCCCTCGGGCTGTATCTACGGTCTGGTGGGCAGCAACGGGGCAGGGAAGTCCACCTTCCTTCGCCTGATTTCAGGCATCTACCGTCCCAAAGGTGGGGAGATTCTCATCGACGGTCTTCCCGTCTATGACAATCCCGAGGCCAAAAATAAGCTGTTTTTTATCCCCGACGAGCTGTATTTTCTCCCCCAATCCACCATGAACAAAATGGCGCAGTTTTACCGCAACCTCTACCCCTCTTTTTCCATGGAGCGTTTTCATACCCTCACCCAGATTTTCGGGCTGAACCCCCGCTCCTCTATTCAGACCTTTTCCAAAGGTATGCGGCGCCAGGCGGCCACCATTTTAGGGCTTTCTATTCGCCCCCAGTATCTGTTCTTTGACGAAACCTTCGACGGTCTTGACCCCGTCATGCGTAATCTGGTGAAAGACGTGATCCGCGCCGATGCCAAGGATTTTGGCACCACCGTCATTATCGCCTCCCACTCTCTCAGAGAGCTGGAAGATGTCTGCGACCAGCTGTCTCTCCTTCACAAGGGCGGCATCGTCTTTGAAAGCCAGATGTCGGAGCTGAAAACCTCCCTCTTTAAGGTGCAGTTTGCCCTCAGCACTCCCTATGACGAAAGCCTGTTTGCCCACTTTGACGTGAAAAAACTGCAAAAACGCGGGGCTGTCACCGAAATGATCATCCGCGGAGAAGAAGCGACAGTCATGGAACAACTCCGCGCCCTTCATCCCGTGTTCCTGGAAAGCCTGCCTCTTGGTCTTGAAGAAGTCTTTATTTACGAGATGGAAGCCTTAGGCTACGCCTTCTCTGAAGTATTGCAATAAGGAGGGCATGAGATGAAAAACTATATCTCCAAACGCCTGTATACAGAAGGCCTTACCCGCGTTCGCACCCCGGGTATCATTGCCGCGGTGCTGACGGTGCTTTTTTCCGTCTCCGTTCCTTTCACCGCGCTGATGAACCAATTGGCAAATAAAGCCGACGTCAACCAGACCCTGACGGTGGTGGGCGCAAAAGAGCTGTCCTCGCCTCTTCTGATTCTGCTTTTGGCAACGCCGCTCTTTGCCATTGCCTCTTTCCGTTTCTTAAACAAACGCAACACCTCCGACTTTTACCATGCGCTCCCCTATACCCGCACAAGCATCTTTTTTAGCTTCCTTTTGGGGATTCTTACCTGGATATCTGCCATAGCAGTTGTTTCCGTAACTCTCCGTGCCATCATCTACGCCATCACCCCCCGCACGGTGGTGCAGTTCGGCGCAGGTCTCCTCGGTGCTCTCTCCCATATCATCGCATGCATGGTACTGCTTGGATACATTCTCCTTGCCCTCTCTCTCACAGGCACCCGCTTCTCCAATGTAGCGGTATTCCTGATCCTTTATATTCTCCCCCGCCATTGCCTTAGCCTTCTTTGGGAAACGCTGGAAACCGTGTTCCCCATGCTGGATATCACCGCCTTGCCCTACACCCTCTTTTCCGACAAATACGCTCTGGTACAGGTATTGCTCAGCGGTAGCATAGGAATGGGCACCAACGCTAACCTGTTCGTCAATCCCTTTATGCTCCTCTATCATTTCCTGCTCGCCATCGGTCTTTTTGCCCTTGGTGCGCTGGCGTTCAAAAAACGCCCCAGCGAATCCGCAGGCAATCCTTCCACAAGCCGCCGTGCCCAGCATATCTGGCGTTTGCTTGCCGCTCTCCCCTTGGCACTTTCCGCCGTCTCCGTGGTCATCACGGGCCTCTATGAAGAAATGGAAGATGCCATCGTATCGGTGGTCGCAGGGGCTGTCCTGCTGTTTCTTTCCGCCGCCGTCTATATCCTCTACGAGCTGTTTTCCACAGGCAAGCTGAGAAGGGTGGGGGGTGTCATTCTTCGCTTCTTCTATCTGCTGATTCCCATGGCGCTCTTTGCTTTGCTGGTGCTTGGCGGTAAATCTATTCTGCTGAACCGTGAGATCGCGCCTGAAGATATGGAAAGCGTCACCTTTGCAGATAACCTCTATTTTGAACCCACTTGGGAGCATCTCAAAACGGGGAATATGAAAGTCACCGACCCCACCATCCTTTCCGCCGTACAAAAAGGGTATGAAGAAAACCTTGCCGCTCTAAGCGACGGTACTTATGAGGAAAAATATTATGATTGGAAGGCAGAGTATACCTATCTCGACGTAGCCATTACTACCAAAAACGGCAAAACCCGTACCTATCATATCCTTTTCCCGGAAGAAACCGTATCTCTTCTGCAAAACCGCAGAATGGAAATTGAGGAATATCGGGATGCCTACCTTTCTATGCCGGGCGAGAAAAACGTAGAATATATAATGATAAGCGGCCTGTATATGCAAGACGCCTCCTTCTACCGTGCCTTCCTTTCGCAATATGAGAATTTGTCCGCAGAGGAAAAGATTGCCTTAAAAACAGGCATGGCAGACAACGTAGTGTGCGAAATCAGTGTCAGCGGTACAGAAAAAGGCACTCGTTTTTACAGCTGTTATTACGTCAGCGCCTCTATGACGGAACTGATGAAACCCCTCCGCCAAACCTTAAACCAAAGCGAATGGCGAGGTGAAAGCAATGCCTACGCCACCAATATGCAAGCTGTGCAGTCTGTGGCGCAGGCAATCCTTGACGGCGATATTGATGACGAATATTTCTATTTTGACGTGATAACCGTGGCAGAAAATGAAGTAAAAGGTGTGTATTACGATTCGGAAGATCTTGAAAAATACGCCCAAACCTTCACCGCCCTCTGCAATGCCGTTCTGGCAGATGACGGCAACACCGACTCCCCCTATTACGTGATCCTTACCGTCAACTTTGAGATAGACGGCTACTACGAACATACCGTCGTATCCGTTTCCGTCACGGAAGAAGTGGCATCTTTGCTCTTTGCACAGAGCGAAGAATAATGCCCCAATACCCCTTCTATAATATGATTTGCCTCTCCGCTATGAAAAATGGCGGAGAGGTTTTTTGTTCTATTTTAGTGCTTTGCCACTTTTTTACCACTTTTTTGTCCAAATCCAAACCAAAAACTGCTCAAAACCCAAAAACCCCTCTGAAACAGCCATTTTGGACCCCAAAAAACAAAAACCCAACGATAAAACATGGAAAAATAACATTCCTCTATATAATATAAGGAAGAAAAAATATTTTGTCAAAATGGGATTTATGCGTATGAAAAAGGGGGCTTGAATGTTTTTGCCCGAAAATACTGTGGGAAACCCTCACCAAAACGGCAAAAAAACCGCCTACCCCTTCCATCCAAAAGAAAATTTGCAAAAAAAACCAAAAATATTCTCAGAACAGTTGATTTTTCATAGAAGACGTGATATAATGTCCCTGTAAAACTATATTTATTAATAATTCGTGCGCACGTGGGTGCGCTAAACCCTGTTTTCTAAAGAAAATACATACACAACACCATGGAGGATTGCTTATGGAATCTTTGATGACCCTCAATTTTAGAGTTGATGGCGAAATCTATCAAACCGTCAGTGTAGAAAAAGACGAGTTGATTATGCCCATCGACGCCCCTCTAAAAGAGGGACACCGCTTCGTGCGGTGGGATAATTTGCCCGAAAAGAGTGTGGCAGGAAAGGAACTGACGGTAGACGCCGTGTATGAAAAAGTCAGCTATCGCGCTGTCTTTGTGCTGGACGGAGAAGTCCTTTCCGAGCAATCTGTTCTGTTTGGGGACCCTGTGGCTGCCCCTGCGGTAGAAGCGCCTAAAGGAATGGTATTCCTCGGCTGGAAAAATCTCCCCGAAACCATGCCCGCAAGCGACCTTGAAATCGTAGGCGAGACCGAACCTGAGCTCTTCACCTTCACCTTTATGGTAGACGATGAAGTGTACGCCGTTCGCGAATTTGCCGCAGGCGCTCCTGTGGAGGGCGTAGAAGACCCTGTCAAAGAAGGCTACGATTTCTCAGGCTGGAACAAAAACTATAAGAAAATGCCCCACAGCAACCTGACCGTCCGCGGTTACCTCACTCCCCACGTACATACGGTGGTATTTGAAATCGACGGCGAAATGAAATTCCGTCGCACCCTGCCTTACGGAGCAGATATCCGTCCCATCGGTATCCCCACCCGTCCGAACCACAGCTTCAACGGTTGGGATAACGTACCCGAAAAGATGCCGGATGAGGACCTGGAATTCCACGGTCACTTTACCATCAACCAGAGAACCCTGCGCTTTATGCTGGAAGATCGCCTGATCTTTGAAACCGTGCTCAACGCAGGCGCGCCTGTGAAAGCCCCCGAAGTAGAAGCGAAAGAAGGCTTCATGTTCAGCGGCTGGCGCGGACTCCCCAAGAAAATGCCCGACTGTGACTACACCGCAGAAGGCAGATATTACGCAAAGAAATTTAAAGTTTCCTATATGGTCGACGGCGAGGAAGTCAGTTCCCAAAGCGTACCCTTTGGTGCACCCATTCCCCCTGTGTCCGCCCCTGAAAAAGAAGGCAAAACGTTCAGCGGTTGGCAAAATCTCCCCGAAACCATGCCTGCAGATGACGTGGTCGTCGTCGCAGAATTCTTGAACTAATTTTAGGAGGATTGAACAATGGCTGAAAAAGAGTTATCCTTTAAGCTGACTTGCCTTGTGGACGGTGAAGTCTGGAGCGAAACAGAAGTCGCCAAGGGCAAACGTCTCAGCTCCATGCCCAAACCCACCAAGGAATTTCATACCTTTTCCGGTTGGGACAAAGTGCCCTCCCGTATGCCCGCCCGCGATCTCGTGGTAGAGGGGCATTTCATCCCCGATACATACAAGCTCACCTTCCTTGCAGGTGAAACCGTTCTTGCGGTGCAGGAACTGGCATACGGCGCGAAAATCGAAGCACCCGAAGCGCCTGAAAGTGAAGGG
>JAZOBX010000157.1:0-3135 GCA_045596205.1 Eubacteriales bacterium
CGATCCGACTTTGGCGTGAAACTGACCCTTGACCATTGCACCGACGGCTCTATCATTGCCGACGAATTGGCAAAAGAAGGCTATCCCGCCTTCGTTGGCCCCACCCTCGGCAACAAATCCAAAATTGAACTGCAAAACAAGTCCTTCACCACCCCCAAAGAATTGTCCGATGCAGGCGTAGATGTCAGCATTATCACCGACGCCCCCGTCATTCCCCTGCAGTATCTCTCTATGTGCGCAGGCCTTGCCGTGAATTCCGGACTTTCTGTGGAAGAAGGCTGGAAAGCCGTCACCATCAATCCTGCCACCGCCTTGGGTGTAGCAGACCGCGTAGGCTCTCTGGAAGCAGGCAAAGATGCCGACATTGTCATCTGGACCGCCGATCCTCTCACCACCGTCGGCGCCTCTGCCCATATGACCTTCATCGACGGCAAATTGGTGCATCAAAACTAACCGACTGCCATCCATAATCTTTCTTTTGCGGCGGCATTTTCTGAGATCACAATCTATTATAGCAACAAAAAAGCACACTAACCGAGTCAAGGACAGTGTGCTTTTTTGCTATATTATTTTGCATTATTCTTCAAAAATTTTGCTATATAGGATACAATCGTAATGATCAATCCTGAACAGCCAACGTTAATATATCTGTCTGTCCAAAGATGATCTCCCGATTTTTTGTCTGCCCAAGTAGCCAAAATAAACAATCCAATGAGAATACCTAAAGTCACTGAGGCAATGATGATGTTTTTCTTGCAAAAATACTTTTTGATGATTTTATTTCTTTGTTCTTTGAGTTTTGCCTGTATTCTTTTATAGTCTTCAGATTGGCACATTTTGAACCGCACTTCATCAAAACTTTTTTTCCAGTCTTCTGTCAAGATTAACATTTGTTCCTCTGAAACAGACAGACCTAATTCTAAATATTTATCAGTATGACCGGATGTTGTGGGGTTAATAGCGTCATGTGGCGTGTTAAGATAATGAAAAACAACCGACACAAACGATTCCCCAACTCTGAACACCACTAATTCCGATGAGGTATTGTGCATTGCAATAAGTGAGTCTCCGGAAAAATTTGGGCCAAGCATAGTTCCAATATGCCCGATTCCTTTCGACACAATGCCAACTTTGGAATGATATGTGCCTCCAATAGTATTGCCAATTGATAAAACCTCTTTTGTCATAATCAAAGTGGTAGAAAAGGGCAAAAGAAGAATGTATTTTTGGTTTCCGTCATCTACAATAGCACTTTTTCTTGCATCAATCTGCAGTTTTAGTGTGTGATGGCTATCTTGTGTAAGCGAAAAACGTTTGTTTTTATCCGTTTCATTTTCGTCAACATATATTTCTGCGGATGCTGTTGCCCAAGCAAACTCACCCGCACAAAGATTTATGGAATTTTCTTTTATGTTATTTTCATTTAATGGATAAACACAAATCCCCTTTCCTAATTCCCGCAAAATATCGAATTTGCTTAGCATATTTACATCCTTTCCGTTTGTTTTTCCTTTTAGAAAATACTGGTTTATTTCGTATACTCCTCGCAAGCCCGAATATACGCCAGCAAATTTTCCAGCGGCACCTCAGGCTCCAGCATATGCGTAGGGCATACCAAAAGCCCGCCGTTTTTACCTGCAATATCCAGATTCTGGAACACCGTCCGCCGCACGTCCTCGGGCGTGCCAAAAGGCATCACCGACTGGGTACCAATCGTACCGCTAAAAGAAATTTTGTCCCCATACGTTTCGTGAATTTCTCTGAAATCCATGCATTCGGGCTGCACAGGGTTCAGCACGTCAATCCCCGCCTCAATGAGATGAGGAATCAGCTCCTTCACGTATCCGCAGGAATGGTAAATAACAATGGTGTCGGGATTTGCCTCACGAATGGCGGAAATAACCTTCATCAGCCGTGGCTTGAGCCACTCACAGTACAGCTCCTCGCTCATGAGCAAGGTCCTCTGCATACCCACGTCATCGCCCAGATACACAGCATCCGCCCCTGCCTCTGTAAACGCCTTTGCCCGCATCACTGCCCGTTCCGTCACCTTGTCCAGCAAAACCGTCGCCATGGGGCTGTCTTCCATCATGTCGCAAAGCAGGTTTTCCATGCCGCGCATAGACCAGGCCGTCTCCCAAACGGTGCATTGCATATCTCCCACCACCGCCAAACCCTTGGCGTGGAGCGCCTCTGCCTCCCGCTTCATACGGGTAAGGCTTTCGGGCAGAAATCGGGGAAACGGATACGCCTCTATTTGCTCTACACTGTCAAAGCCATCCATTGGATGGTAAAACCGCATCATATGGAATGCCGCCGCAGAGCCTGGCTCATTGACCACACCCCAACCGTTCACGGTGGTCCCTTCCTTAAATCGCTTATCCGGATAATACTCCCGCAAAAACTGCTCGGGAGAGGCAATTTCCCAGTCCAGCCCCCGCAGGTTGGCATAGCTGTAATTGACCTCCATGGGATGCTCCCGCAGATACGCCTCAAACTTATCTCTCAGCACAGGGCAAAGCGACAGCGTCACAGGCATCGCCTCATACCCCCGCCGCTTCAGTAGCGAAACAAAATTCTCTCTCTGTGTCACCTCGTCACCCTCCTTTCCCTTCTTTCACCTTAAGTATAAACCAAATTCCCCCTCTTGTCAACCGCTCGGTTTCCATTCTGAAGATTTCATACTTCTTTTTATTTCTTGATACTTGACAATCATGCATAAATATGGTATAGTATAACTCGCTTGGACAAAATGCCAAGAAAACGAAAAATATAGGTAAGATTTACTGTACTTGGGCATATCTCACAAAGTGAGAATTTCCCTCTCGTTGCTTGCAAGCGAGCTTGACGCAACTTCGTGGGAAATACGAAGCGTATCGCAAATAAATTTGCGAACTGTTTCAAAATATGCCTGCATATGGTGCAGTAAATCGCACCATATGCAGGCATATCGAAGCGGTCACAACGAGGCGGTCTTGAAAACCGTTAGGGCAAAAGCCACGGGGGTTCGAATCCCTCTGCCTGCGCCAAAAACGAGCATCACCCCTTGTGGGTGGTGCTCGTTTTTTTGTCACACACAAAGGGGTAAAGAAAGCCATTCTGCATGATTGCAGAATCTTGGTTCGCATTTGAGCG
>JAZOBX010000158.1:0-6033 GCA_045596205.1 Eubacteriales bacterium
GGGGATATCGTCTGCTTCTCGGGCGCAGAAGATATCAACATCGGGGATACCGTTTGCGCACCTCAGTTCCCCGAGCCTTTGGAATTTGTAAAGGTCAGTGAGCCTACGCTGGAAATGACCATTTCCGTCAACGACTCTCCCTTTGCGGGCAAAGAAGGCAAGTACGTCACCAGCCGTCACCTGCGCGCAAGACTGTACCGTGAATTGCTCCGCGACGTGTCTCTCCGCGTCAAAGACGGTGAGACTACCGATAGCTTCCTCGTGGCAGGCAGAGGGGAAATGCACATTTCCATTCTCATTGAAAATATGCGCCGCGAAGGCTACGAGCTTTCCTGCTCCAACCCCCGCGTGCTGTTCAAAGACATCGACGGTGTAAAATGCGAGCCCATGGAAAAGGTGATCGTTGACGTGCCCGAGGAGTCTGTGGGTACCGTGATGGAAAAGCTGGGCGCCCGCAAGGCAGATTTGGAGGATATGCAGCTCAGAGGCAGTCGCAGACGCCTGATCTACACCATGCCCTCCCGTTGCCTCTTTGGTTACCGCAGCGAATTTCTCACCGACACCCGCGGTGAAGGCCTCATGAATACCGTATTCTGCGGCTACGAGCCCTACAAAGGCGAAATCGTCATGCGCTTCACTGGCTCTCTTGTGGCAAGTGAAACCGGCGAAACCACCACCTACGGTCTTTACTACGCCCAGGACAGAGGTCCTATGTTTATCGGCCCTGCCACCCCCGTATATGAGGGCATGATCGTGGGCGAAAATCCCAAGCCCGGTGATATCTCCGTTAACGTTTGCCGTAAAAAGCACATGACCGCCGTTCGCTCCACGGGCGCAGACGAGGCTCTCCGCCTGATTACCCCTCGCCAGATGTCTTTGGAAGAAGCCATTGAATTTATTTGCGCGGACGAGCTGATTGAAGTCACTCCCAAATCCATCCGTCTCCGCAAACAGATTCTGGACACCCCCACCCGCCTGAAG
Organism: Eubacteriales bacterium; assembly: GCA_045596205.1. Classification (GTDB taxonomy): domain Bacteria; phylum Bacillota; class Clostridia; order Oscillospirales; family CAG-272; genus UBA1740. The sequence continues at coordinate 982 of JAZOBX010000158.1, forward strand.
GCCCAGGCAAAAAACAAAGCATAAACGCCATCTCTTTTGGGGTGTAAAAAACAGTTTTGGTTTTTTACACCCTTCATTTTCATTAAATGAGAAACCAAAAATATGTTTAATTTTAAAAACCCCCCTAAAAAATCTCCGAAAGGGAAGGAAGAAATCAAAACTCTTCACCTCTCCTTTGGCGGTAAGACCTATGCCGTCCCCACCGCCTACAAAACCGTCAAGCATATGCGTATGCACGTGCACCGCGACGGCGCCTTAACGCTTTCCGTGCCTCTTGGCACCAAGCAAAAAGATATTGAGCGGTTTTGCCGCGAAAAAGAGCAGAGGATTTTGGGGCATTTGCAAAGCATCACTGCCCGCCCCGTGGCATACGCCAGCTTGCCCGTCAAAGACGGTGACAGCTTCCCCTGCTTTGGAGAAACCCTTTTGGTCGCAGTAGAAAAGGGCAACCGCGCAGAGGTAAGACGGGAAGGGAAACGGCTGCAACTGACCCTGCGCAATCCCGAAAACGGAGATGCGGTCAACCGCCTGTTTGCAAAATGGCAAAAGGAAACCACCAAGGCCTATATGACCTATCTTTGCCAGTGCGAATTCCCTTATTTCAAAAGCCGTGGCGTGGCGTTTCCCCGAATTGAGGTCAGAGCGTTTTCGGGGAAATGGGGCACCTGCTATTATACGGAAGGGCGTATCGTGTTTACCACCGCCCTGATGTATACTTCTCCCGACCATGCCCGCTACGTGGCACTCCACGAGCTATCTCATTTTTTGGTCCATGACCACAGCGCCGCCTTTTACCGCCTCATCGAAGAGCGTATGCCTGGCTGGAAATCCTATAAAGCCAAGGCCTCGGTCCTGCAGGCGCGCCCAAAATCCTGAAAAAGCCCTTATCTAAAGAAAGGAAATGCTTATGCATATCGTTGTACTTGACGGCTACGCCTTAAACCCGGGAGACCTGAGCTGGAAGGGTCTGGAGCAACTGGGAGACGTGACCGTCTATGACAGAACCCCTGCCGACCAAATTTACGAAAGAGCCAAAGAGGCAGAGGCGCTGCTCACCAACAAAACGCCTCTTTCTGCTGAAATGCTCTCCCGCCTGCCTCGCCTTCGCTATGTAGGTGTTCTTGCCACAGGATATAACGTGGTAGACGTAAAAGCCGCAAGAGAAATGGGCGTTGCCGTGACCAACGTACCCGCATACAGTACCCCTTCTGTGGTGCAAATGACCTTTTCCTTGCTGTTTGCTCTTTGTACCCGCGTGCAGGAGCATAGCCAAGCCGTCAGAGAGGGAAAATGGTGCCGCTGCAAAGACTTCTGCTTTTGGGACTATCCCTTGGTAGAGGTTAGCTGTAAAACCCTTGGCATCATTGGATTCGGCAGTATTGGCAGACAGGTGGCGGAAGTGGCGCTTGCCCTCGGGATGCAGGTGGTGGCGTATAGCCGTACGGTGAAAACCGATTTTTTCCATCCTCGCTTTTCTTGGGTTAGTCTGGACGAACTTTTTGCTGTGTCCGATGTGGTCTCGCTCCATTGCCCCCTGTTCCCCGAAACCAAGGAAATCATAAACAAAGCCAACCTTTCCAAAATGAAACCCACCGCCTTTCTCCTTAACACCGCCCGCGGAGGCCTTGTCGCAGAGCAGGATCTGGCAGATGCCTTACATAACGGAATCATTGCAGGCGCAGGGCTGGACGTGCTGACAGAAGAGCCCGCAAATCCAAACAATCCTTTGCTCACCGCCCAAAACTGCGTCATCACGCCACACATTGCCTGGGCAACGGCAGAAGCCAGAGCGCGCCTGATGGAAATTGCCGTCTCCAATCTCGCAAGCTTTATAGAGGGCAAACCCGTGAATGTAGTGAACAAATAAATAAAAGAGCCGTCCCGATGCAGAATCGCAATATTCGGGACGGCTCTTTTTGAGTGATGAATGAAGAAGAAGGTAGGGGCTGTCGCATTTGGACATAACCGCAAACAAAAAGAGAAGGCATAAAATTTTGCTCTATGCCTTCTTTAAAGATTTATGTGGTTTTTAGCTATTCATCAAACAAATTATTCTCGAGTTCCAAATGATGCGTTTGATAATCATGGGCAACAATGGGGGTAGGAGAAATGAAAATCAGTTTTGTTGCGGGGTGAGTTGATTGATAATGTTTTACGCATTCTGCGGCAAAGACGTCAAATTCTCCACGACCTATAAAAAGCAACCTTGCAGGGAAATCTCCAATGTTCTGGCTTAAAACCGAGTGCAGTTTTTCTTTGTCTCCCTCTGCTTCATGGTAAAAGAGAGGACCGCATACCAAAACTGTCATGCTGTTTTCTCCTGAAACAAAAAAGTGCAACCCCGAGGGATTGCACCGAAAAAGCGCCCCCCTCGAATGTTACCACACAAACTCCACACAATGGGAAAAGAGAGAAAACACTTTTTACCAAAAGTATTTTCCCATTGTGCGGATAAAATATGCAGTTTGTGTGGTGAAAACAGTATATCATTTTCGGGGAAAAAAGTCAATATTCCTTCAAGAAAACTTTTTATAAAAACCAAAGAGGCTGTCGCAAATTGTTTTCTCTGTTTGCGACAGCCTGAAGTTCGGTTCATTTAGTTGTAGTGGTTGTTTGGCTACGGTGGTGCTTTCGCTTAGCCCAAAAAGAAGCTCACCGCCAGCATCAAACAAAAGCCAACGAGGAGAGAATAGGTTGCCCCTCGCTCTGCACCGTGGGCATGGGTTTCGGGAATCATTTCATCGCTGATCACGTAGAGCATAGTGCCTCCCGCAAATGCCAGCGCAAAGGGCAAAATGGCAACCGAAATGCTCACCGCCAGATAGCCCACAAGAGTACCGATGACTTCCACAAGTCCTGTGGCAAGCGCCAGTACAAGGGTGCGTTTCCGACTGATGCCTGCCGCAAGCATGGGAGCGATGATGACCATACCTTCGGGAATGTTTTGCAGGGCAATCCCCCCTGCAATCATCAGCGCTCCTTCCACGTTGTCTGCGCCAAAGCCTACCCCTGCGGCAACGCCTTCGGGAAAATTATGAATGGCAATGGCCATCACAAACAGCATCACTTGATTAAAATGCTTGCTTTTTTCGGGATGGGTTTCTCCGTCCGTGCCTGCCAGATGGTGCAGGTGGGGAACGAGGCGGTCAAGGAGATGTACCGTCAGCGCGCCGCAGAAAATCCCCACAACCGTCACAAGCACCGACCAAGGGTTGCCTTCTTCCAGAGAAGGCAAAATCAAACCAATCACCGCCGCCGCCAGCATGACCCCTGCGGCAAAGGCAAGGGTAATGTCCTGAAAACGGTGGGTAATCTTTTTTGCGCCAAAGCCAATGAGTGCGCCGAGCATTGTCGCGCCGCCCACGCCCAGCGCGGTCAGTAATACAAGCGTCATTTTTTCACCTCACACGGGCAGACCCAAGGCGTATCCTGCGGCAATACCAATGCCTGCCGACAGCACCACCAGCCAAATGGGATGCACCTTTTTTAGTGCCAGATACAGCGTCAGTAAAAAGAGGGCAAAGGAAATCAGAAAAGGCCAACTGATCAGAGTGGCAAATTTGATTCCTGCGGCAAAGAATACGGTTTTGCCCGTAGTAAACACAGCCGAGCCGATGAGTCCGATCACGGCAGGTTTCAGCCCCGTCATCACACCCTTTACGGTTTTGCTGTTTTTAAATTGCATATAAAACTTTGCCACGATGAGAATAATGATAAAAGAGGGAAGCACCACGCCAAGAGTCGCGCAGAAGGAACCGAAAAATCCGCCAAGAGCAGGATGAATCCCCAGGGTCTGCCCCATTTCCGCGCCTACGTAGGTGGCCATATTGATAGCAAAAGGACCGGGGGTGGATTCGCTGACCGCCACGAAATTCAGCAGGCTTTGCTCGTCAATCCAAGCCTTGCCCGTTACCTCGCTCATAATGAGAGGAAGCATGGCGTAACCGCCGCCAAAGGTCATAGCGCCAATCTTAAAGAAGGTCCAGAACAGCTCCAGTAAAATCATTGCTTCATCCTCCTTTCAGCCACAATGGAGGACACGATGCCCGTAACGGCGCAGCCGATCAGCACAAGGAATACGTTGATCTTGAGAAACGCCACCGCCACGAAAGACAGAATGGCAATGATATAGGACAGCAGATGCTTGGGGCATTGCTTATACATGGAAATCCACGCCTTGCAGATCAGCGCCAGTACCCCTGCGCGGATCCCCCAGAAGGCGTATTTGACCGTTTGGTTGTCCTGAAATGCGCGCAAAATAAAGGACAGTCCAAAAATGATGAGAAAAGAGGGAAGAACCACCCCAAGGGTGCAAAGAAACGCGCCCAGCACCCCTGCCGCGCGGTAGCCCACGAAGGTGGCGCTATTGATGGCGATAGGACCGGGGGTGGATTCGGCAATGGCGATAATGTCCAGAATATCGCTGTCCTCCATCCAACGGTGGGTTTCCACCACCTCTTTTTGTATGAGCGGAATCATGGCGTAGCCACCGCCAAAGGTGAATGCGCCTATTTTGAAAAAGGTAAAGAAAAGAGGCCAGAGGCGTTTGCGTCTCTCTTTGCGGGAGAGGGGCTCGCTTGTCTCTTTTTCGGATAAATGAGCCATGGTTGTTCCTTTCGCTTTCATAGATGTTACAAAAGCAATCATACCACATTTGGCAGGATTTGTAAAGACAAAGCGGTGTTTTTGTCGCTTTCTTTTGCTAAAAACAAGGGCGCGAAGGAAATTTTCGTTTTCTTTGGGCAAAAATATGCAAAAACCGCTTTTTTCTTTCTAAAAATCCAAAAGGGAAGGGGCTTTTCCCTTGACAACCCTGCCACTTTGTGCTATGATATCAAAGTAAAATATTATATTAAATAAAGGAGATATCCTCAAATGAAAAGAAAAATCGTCGTAGGCGTTTGGAAAGACAAACTCCTCCCCAGCGAATCTATCCAAAGAATGGAAGAGCTCAGCCGTCTCTATGACGGTAAAGACCTGTGCTTTGATGCTTGCGTTGCCGCTTCCCCCATCTCTCTGATGGCAGTAAAGCAGGTAGAAGGCAAGTATCCC
>JAZOBX010000159.1:0-4596 GCA_045596205.1 Eubacteriales bacterium
AACATGGGCACAACAAGGGTTGTGTAATTGCCGTAAAGCATCGCCGCATCGGAAGGAGAATATCCAATACTTTGGAGTCTTCGCATAATCATACCCAAATCAATAACGCTGGAAAGGCTCATCACAGTGCTACCAACGGTAATCGGTACGGCAATTTTCAGCAGATGGGAAAGCGATTCGCCAAGAGATGCGGTTCGCTCTTCCCTTTTTACCTTATGGCTTTTCGTTACCTTTTGCGGATTTGCTACCAAAAGATAGGCAACTGCAAACAGCGTGCCTACCGTGACGCCCATAATGGCAAAAGCGGCTACCAACGGAAGGTCATACCCTTTTCTGTGGGCGTAGAGCGCAAAGAAAACGCCAACGATGAGTTTACCTGCCGCCTCAAAGATTTGGGATATAGCGGTAGGCAACATACTCCCATGTCCTTGATAATACCCTCTCAGTGCGCTGGATATACATACCAGAAACAAAGTAGGAGCAATGAAGAGAATAGAATACCGAGCGTTTGCGCTTCCGATCAGATCTGCAATCTGCGAGGAGAACAACAGCAAAACGGCTGTGAGCAAGGCACCCACCGCTGTTAGCAGAAAAAGCGAAATCCGCCCTACCCTTTTGGCTCCTGTCATTTGCCCTTTTGCGACTTCTTTGGAGACAAGAATAGAAATGGCAACAGGAAAGCCCGCGGTAGATAACATATATAGCCAAGTATAAATCGTGTAGGCGGCATTAAAATACCCCATGCCTTCATCACCAAGAATATGGGCAATAGGAATTTTGAAAAACAGACCTATAATTTTAACAATGACGTTTGCCAGAGTGAGAACAAAAACACCGGAGAAAAACGAATTCGTTTTTTCCGGCGTTTTGCGAATATGTTGTGTGTGCTGCATAATTCCTCCAAACCGCAATAAATGAAAGCCAGTACATCTATTATATGCAGGGGCTTGTTCGGTTATGAAAAGGAGTTTATGGCAGAAAATGACTTAGATCTTGCCGTATTTGGCGTAAAAAGCGAGTGTTTTTTCACGAAGCAATTCGCGAGGATCCTGGGCACCGTCGAGAGCGGTGGCTCGGCTCAGGTATTCATAGGGGTATTTGGGAGTAAATACACGCTCAATTTCGGCATTGCAGGTCTGATGGGGACGGTGTACCAATTTGGTCACAGCGCCTGCACCCACGGCAAAGACAGTGTGCAATTCTTCCATCATATAAATATTGTATAGACCTTCGGCACCGACTTTTGCATAGCCAACGTTTTCAAGATTCCCCACGGTATTTTTCTGACGGTAAAGGTAATACGGACGGTATCCCGCAAACTTTGTTTTAAGCTGGGAATATGCAACGGATTTTGCCGCATCACCGCCTGTACGGGAATAGACTTTTTTACCGCTATGCAATACATCTGCCGCTTTTTTTACGCAGAAGGTGTGAACGGTGATGTTGCTGGGACTGAGTTCAATGATACGGTCAACGGAACTGGAAAAATTGGCGAAGTTGTCACCGGGCAAGCCTGCAATCAGGTCTACGTTGATATTGGGCATACCTGATTTTTGAACGGTTTCATAGGCGCGCATAAACTCATCAACCGTATGCATTCTGCCGATTTGTCTGAGCACATCATCGCTTAGGGTCTGGGGATTAACGCTGATACGGTTAACGCCGTATGCCAGACAAATAGCAACTTTTTCTTCGGTGATGGTATCAGGTCTTCCCCCTTCCAGAGTATACTCCTCCAAAGCGGAAACATCGGTAAGAGAAGAAATATGGCTGAGAAGATCTTTGAGCTGAGGTGCGGATAGGATTGTAGGTGTACCGCCGCCGATATAGATGGTTGCCAGTTCAAGCCCTACCTCATCGATAACGGAAAAAACGTGGGTCAGGTCTTTCTTCAGTTCTTCAAGATACACGTCTATCAAAGACAAAAGACGCGGTGTTGTATAAGAAACGAAAGAGCAATAAGCGCATCTGCTGGGACAAAAAGGAATCGAGATATACAAGCTGCAACGGTTGGATTGGTCAGCCACGGTCACTTGTTTTTCCGTTTGCGCCACAGAAACCGCTAAAGCCGCTTTCTGGGGATTGAGCAGATAGTCGTCTCTCAAAATTCTTTTGGCTTTTGTGGGCGTAAATCCCTTTTCAAGCAGGTCTGTGGCAACTTTCGAGGGGCGTACACCTGTGAGAATGCCCCAAGGCGGTGTGCATTTGAACATTTGCTTGCCCGCTGTAAAGATGGCCTTTCCTGCGGCAATTTTCCGCTGTTTTTCAAGCGTTCTTTCGGGAGAATACGTTACGTTTTCAAAGGTTTCCACAATTTTCTTGTGGAACTGCAAACACACTGCGGCAGAAATGCTTCCGTCGGGCTCATCCACCATAGAAAGGCGGAGTTTGGGAACATTGAGGTCATCTGCATCTTCCTTGGCGAATTTTGCGCCGGGGAAAAAAATCATACAAAGAGTTTGCACGTAGTAGAGATTAATATCTCCAAAGACTTCGAGTATCATCTTATTTTCCTTTTTTCATATCAGCAGTATCTAAAATGATGGTCACGGGGCCGTCACATACCGTTTCAATTTGCATATCTGCCCCAAAAATACCGGATACAAGCGGTATATTTTCCTGCCCGAGACGTTGCAGAAATACCTGATACAAATGCTCTGCCAAATCGGGAGAAGCGGCACTGAAAAAATCAGGGCGGTTGCCGTGGGAAGCATTGGCATATAGCGTAAAATTGGAAATCACGGCAATGCAGCCTGCAACGTCCTGCACGGAACGGTTCATTTTCCCGTTTTCGTCAGAAAAAATACGCATTTTTCTGATTTTATCTGCAAGCCAGTTGGCGCCTTCCTCTGTATCTTCTTTGCCAACGCCTAAAAAGACGAGCAAACCAAAGAGAATTTCGCCTCTGTCTTCCCCGTTGGCAATGACTTTCGTGCGTTTTACACGCTCAATGACTGCTTTCATACAGCACTGTATCCTCTCGAGACGGATTGGACTGCCTTGATGCTTTTTAGTTTGCTGACGATGGAATGAAAGTGAGTGACGTTTTTGCATCCGATAGAGAGAGTAATCATGGCAAGACCGTCTTCCGCCATGTTACGGGAAGAAATGCTCATGATAGATACTTTCATTTCAGCGAGCGCCATGGAAATTTCGGCCAACGCACCGATTTCATCATGGACGTAAATCTGCACGACCGCTTCATACAAGCTTTTATCCGACGTACCAGACAGTTCGCTTTCCCAGTGAACGGTGACCCAACGGTCTGCGTTTTCGGGATCCTTGCGCGCCCTTAACATATTGGGGCAATCCGTCTTATGTACGGAGATACCGAAGCCTTTGGTAACGAAGCCTATAATTTCATCGCCGGGCAGAGGATTGCAGCATTTGGAATACTTGACCTGGAATCCGTATTCGCCGTCTACGACCACGCCGCTTCCGTGTTTGACGTTTTTGGGTTTATCGACTACCTTGAAGTGTTGTTCAATATCGGTGGTAGGAGGAGTCGTTTCTTCGGGTTGGGGAACGAGTTTATCAAATTCCGCTTTGAGCTTTTTAGAGATGCGAGACATGGTAATCCCGCCAAAACCAATGGTGTTATACAGATCGTCAGCACCTTGATACCCCATTTTTTTGGCAATGGCTTCAACGATCGCATTGCGCTGGGCGTCTCCAAACTGTCTGCCGTAAAGCTTCAGTTCTTTTTCAACTTCCTTTTGCCCGACAAGAATGTTCTCATCCCGCTTTTCTTTCTTATACCATTGGCGGATCTTGTTTCTCGCACCGCCCGTGCGGACGATTTTCAACCAGTCGCGGCTGGGGCCTTTGGAAGAGTTTGAAGTGATGATCTCTACGATTTCGCCGTTGCGAAGAACTCTGTCAATCGGTACGATTCTGCCATTGACTTTTGCGCCGATCATTTTGTTGCCAACAGCAGAGTGAATGGCGTAGGCAAAGTCAATGACGGTGGAACCGAAAGGAAGAGAAAATACGTCTCCCTTGGGAGTAAACACAAAGGTTTCATCGTTGAAAATATCCGTTTTGAAGGCGCGCATAAACTCGTCGGGATCCTGGGTATCGTCTGCCTCCAGAAGCTGACCGATCCATCTGAGTTTTTCGTCAATTTCTTCTTTGGATTTTTCACCGCTTTTGTATTTCCAGTGTGCCGCCAGACCAAATTCTGCAATCTGGTGCATTTCATGGGTACGAATCTGCACTTCAAACACCACGCCGGATTTTCCCATAACCGTGGTATGGAGAGAGCGGTACATATTGGGCTTAGGTGTAAAAATATAGTCTTTGAAACGCCCAGGAACAGATACGAACATTTCGTGAATCTGCCCCAGCACGGTATAGCATTGCAGTTCTGTGTCTACGATCACGCGAAGGGCATAAAAATCGTAAATTTCATCAAAAGACTTGTTCTGACCGTACATTTTACGGTAGAGACTGTATACGGATTTGGTTCTTGCCTGGATTTCAAAAGGAATATCCGTTTCTTTCAGCCGCTGGGCAATGAGCTCTTTAGCGTTTTCAATGACGTTGGAGCTTTTGCCGTATTTATCTGCAATTTGCTCAGTAATTTCATCGTATCCA
>JAZOBX010000160.1:0-3855 GCA_045596205.1 Eubacteriales bacterium
TAGGCTTACCTGTAATGTGGCTCAACGGCAACCATGATACCTATAACGTCAGCGGTGATAACCGAATCGCTGACAACACGGTATATGCGCTGGTGGGCAGCCACAACCAAGGCACCACCGTGGATCCCGACAACGTGGGCAGAAACTACGGCTACGTGGATTTCGAAAAGCAAAGAATCCGCTTGATTTATCTCAACACCACCGATATTAACGGCGGTATCAACTCTTCTAACTATATTTCAAACATCCAAGGCACCTGGCTCGTCAATACCGCCCTTGACTTGTCGGGAAAAGAAGAGGAGGAGAAGTGGGGCGTGGTGGTTTGCTCTCATTTTCCCATTTTTGCCCCTTCTTTTGCGGATCTACTTGCCGTTTTGACGGCGTATCAAAACAAAGCAAGCGGCACCAACTACGGCGCAAGCTACGACTTTTCCACAGCAAAAGCCGAGCTGATTGCCACCTTCCACGGCCATATTCACAACTTTAAGGTCACAAAAGTAAACGGGATCAAATGTATTTGTATTCCCAACGCCTATCCCAACAGACAGAATCCCTACGCCACCAATCCCGATTTTGCCGAGGTGGACGAAAACGGAACGGCTGTCTATTACCACAAAACCAAAGATACGGCAGAGGATACTTCTTTTAACGCCGTGGTCATTGACCGCGACAGTAAAACCGTCCATGCTATTGCTTACGGTGCGGGGTATGACAGAGTGATTCCCTACGGTGAAATCCAGCCGACTTATACCAACCAGATTCCGATTTCCACCGATGCAAGCGGCGCTGTTTATAACGGCGTAGGCTATAAGGAAAATACCAGACTCAACAGCAGCGCGGTGGAGAAAGAGTATAGCGGCATTTGTTGTACAGGCTTTATTCCCTTTGCAAAGCAAGAGGACGGATATACTTGGATATATTTCCAAAACTGTCGCATTGACGCAACGAAGGACAGCAACGGCTATCAGGAAATTGCCTTCTACACAGCGGATAAAGCGTTGATTAAAAAGATATATGTGGGATCTATATACGCAGCCACACCTGAAATCTGCACGGTAGAAGGCAACTATCTCACAAGCATCCGGCTGGGAGAAGATGCCGCCTTCATCCGTATTACGGGTGACTACATCGGCGCAGATTCTATCATCACCGTAAACGAACCCATCACACCCTAAAAAGAGGAATGATATGTTAACCTATCTTTTACATCAAAACGGGAAGGGCTGCGCCCTTACTTATGAAAATTTTCCCCTTTTGGGGGACAGTCTCCCCTTTACCGTTGAGGGAGCAAAAGGCGAGGGCGTGCTGTACCTTTCGGGCATGGCGATTCCCACCCTGAAAGGGGTGGGCGCTATTCCCACGAACGCCATCAGACAAGGGGCAAACCCTCTGACCTATACAGAGGGAGACAACCGATTTGCTCTTCCGCCTCTCCAACGGTGCGGAAATATGGTATACGTAAAGTCCATGAAAACAGGGGAGCTGCTGTCTCTCTTTTTGTCCTTTGCAAACGCCACCGCCCAGACTGTTTCGGGTCTGGAGCAACGGTTATCCCAAGCAGAAGAACGTATTGTTGGCTACCCCCTGTTCCAGCAGTAAAATGAAAGGAGCTCACCTTGAAAAAAATACTTCTTACCTTTATCCTCTTTGCCCTGTTTTTGGGTTGCTTTTCCCTTCCCGCATTTGCGGAAAGCCAAGAAGAAGGACAGCAAACCCCCACTATGCAGGACAACGAACAATCAACCGCCCAAGATTTTCCTGCCGCAAACGAAAATGCCTCGGAAGAAAGCAAAGACAATCCTGCCGACACAACCCTTTCGGGGGCGGTGACGGACTTTTTCGGAGAATATGCCGACGATATTTGCCAGTATCTTTCCCTTTTGGTGTCTGTTTTGCTGGCTTGGCTGTTTAAAAAAGGGGTGCTTCCCTCTCTTTCGGGCTCTATGGGGCATATTTCCAAAACCCTTGACGGCGGGATTTCTGCCCTTCTGGAGGAAGGCAAAACCCTGTCGAAAAATACCGAAGAAAGCATTCGTCAGTTTGTAGAGACAGTCACGCCCACCCTAGAGCGTTTGGGCGAGACGGCGGAAAACGCCAAAAAAACCGATATGGCGGTGGCGGAAGTGAAGCAAGAACTGCAAAACGCAGAGGCAGACCGCCACCGCACCCAAGCGGTGCTTCTGGCGCAAATGGAGCTGTTTTACCAGTTCTTCATGTCGGTGAATCTGCCCCAATACCAAAAAGACCGTTTGGGCGAAAGCTATACCCGTCTCCTGGCTTTGGTGGAGGCAGACCATGACACGGAAGCGTAAAGCATTTTGGCTGAAGGCGGCAGGATATCTGTTTTGTATTCTGCCCCCCGTGATTGCCACCTTAGAGCATTTTCCCCTTTGGATCAAAGAAGGCAAAAGCTCTGCCTTTTCCGCACTTGGGATTTTGGTGCTTTTGCTTTGCCTTCTGCCCTTCCGCAAAGGCTTCAAAGCTTGGTTTTCCACCCCCTCGGCTTGGAAAATGTGGCTGGTGCTGTGGGTATTGCTCTATTGTACAAGGCACCTGACCGCAGGACTTTTAGCGGTGGCAACAGTGGCTTGCCCCACCTCCATTCTGGGAGCGTTGCTGTTTCATTGCGCCAAGATTTCAGAAAGGGATAAAGACTAAACAATGAACCTCTATTTAGACGAGCCCCACCGCTTAAAGCAAAGCCTGATGCAAAAGGCGGGCTATGTGGTATTTTTGTTTGTGGTAGTGCTTAACATTCTCTACCATTGCCTCACCGAGGTGGGGGTCAACTGGCAGGCGATGCTGTCCTTTTCCACCGATGCGCTGATCTATCTGTTTTCGGTGTATATCACCTTTTGCGCCATGGCAGACACCGCCAAGCGGGACGCCAAAGCCACGGAAAAATATGGCGAAGCATCCTCTCGCTGTAAAGCCATCACCGACCGCGTCAAGCCCTTTCGCAAGGACCTGTTTTGGTTTGTGAGCCGATATCTGCGCCAGGACTTGATGGAGCGGCGGTGCGCCTGCCTTGAAATAGCGGGGATTTCCTTTGACGAATACAAGGAGCGGTGGCAACGCACCTCTCCGCTTGCCCAAAGGAAGGCGGGGCTCTCTAAAGAACAGCGGCGCGCCATTTACCGCGCCAACCGTATGAGACCCCAAAAAATCACCCGCGAGGGGCTGCTGACCTACGACGAGCTTCCCCCGCGGCAAAATCCCCTGCTTTCCCCCGCCTACCGCACCGCAGGGCGGTACACCGCATCTCTTCTACCCTCCACGGTGTTCGCCCTGTTTTCGGCGCAGATCGTCTTTGCGGTAGTGGCAAACCAAGACCCCAAAACGGTACTGGTGGAGGCCCTGCTCCGCATAGGGCTGCTCTCATGGACCGCCCTTCGGGGCTACGCCGTCGGCGAAAAATCGGTCACCGTCGACACGGTTGGCTATCTTTATGCCAAGGCAGATTTCCTCACCCGCTTTATGGAGTGGAAAGAAAGCCAAACCGACTGACAGCCATTCTAAAAACATGACTTTTCCGTTTTAATTGGAAACAATAAAATAGCCTTCCCTCATAGCGTGATACTCTTAACGGAGTATCACGCAGTCAAATCCGTCTTCGACGGGTGAAATCCACCTACGGTAGATGAAATCGCTATCGCGGTGAAATCCTGCTTCGCAGGGTTGAAGTTAGACGGATTTGATTTCATCCAAGGCTTGACCTTGGATTTCATCTGAACGAAGTGAAGATTTCATCGTTGCTGTGCAACGATTTCATTAAACCAACAGAAAAAGAGAGGACATTCCGGCTATTAACCGATTTGTCCTCTCTTTCTGCTTGTGTAGGGGTTACCCGAAGCG
>JAZOBX010000161.1:0-3379 GCA_045596205.1 Eubacteriales bacterium
CATCTTCTGACGGTAATGCCGTTGCCTTGCCCAGCCATGCCGTGTACGCCGCTGTTCATGACACGAATGTCCTCAAAGGTCATTTTGCTTCCCAGTCTTGCCATACACCGATTGCCGTAAGGCGCCACTTCAATATGGTCATACACCCTTGCGGGATGTCCCACCGAGTAGAGATACAGCTCTCTTTCGCCGTCCACCCGTTTGGCTTGCTCAGCGTCTGTGGGGCAGCTGAAAAAATCCCCTTGGAAGGAAAGGTCCTCTTTCGTCCAGCGGAGAGCGGCTGTGCATTCGCTGTCATTAAAAATAATGTTGCCCACGTCCCCTTGAAACTGTCCGACCGCTTTCCAGATATGCTCTTTTTCCGTCGGTATCCAGTCTCCTTCGCCACTGGCATCAACAGAACCGCAAAAGGTAGGAAGAGCGCCTTCGCCATAGGCGCCGTAGCTAACCCCATCCACCGTTTTCAGACTGCCTCTCACAAAGCTACCCCTTGCGAATAAAACGCGGTCATGGGGCTGTAATGCAAGGCCGGTATAAGTATTTTTTGCCCGCTCGGGTGAAAGCCCATCATTTTCGGGCAGCCCTGCGGCAAAATCAATATAGTAAGTGGCCATTTTTGACTCCTTGGCAGTTCTTTTTTTCATTATACCATAGATTTTCCATATAGGGCAACTTTATTTACAAAAAATACCTCATTTTATAGGGCAAATCAGTGCTTTATTATCTTTCCGTTTACATAGGCGAAAAGATATGCTATAATCATCACAGAAGCTGCTCGGATTTGAGCAAAAAAGAAAAATTTTCCTTTTGGCTGTAAGATATTGCAATTGTTTTGCGACTGTATGGGTGAAAGGCCTTTAAAACTGCAGAGGGAGGTGACTTTATGGAAGACGAAAAAATCATTGCGCTTTATTGGGAACGCAACGAAAACGCGATTCGGGAAACCGAGGCAAAATACGGTAAGTATTGCCACACCGTCGCATATCACATTCTCCACTCACACGAGGATGCCGACGAATGTGTTGACGATACCTTAAACTGCGCCTGGAATACGATTCCTCCCGAAAAACCAAACAAATTGCATAGCTTTCTCGCTCGCATCACGCGGAATATTGCCATTGACAGATACCGCTTTGGCATTGCCCAAAAACGCGCCGCCACCTTAGACTGGATCGTGGATGAATACTGGGAATGTATCCCAAACGGAGAAGCATCCATTGAGGATTCCTTTGCATTGCGGCAGGCCATCAACGGCTTCCTCGCAAGCCTCGATACCCGCACCCGCGTCATCTTTATGCGCAGATATTGGTATGCCATGAGTGTCAAGGAGATTGCAAAGGGTATGGGGCTTTCAGAAGGTCACGTCAGCGTCACTTTGCACAGAACCCGCAAAAAATTCAAAGATTATCTTACAAGGGAAGGGATATTTGTATGAAGAAAAAGAATTGGTACCGCGCGCTCAGCCTGGCCGACGACAGGTACATTGCCGAAGCGCATCCCGATCATATTATTGCCCCAAAAAGAAACAGAACCTTGATTTCCGTCATAGCGGCTTGCGCCTGCTTTGCATTGATTGTTTGTAACCTATGGCTCTTTATTCCGTTTAACACCACACCCCCCGACGTATCAAAGTATGCGAACAGTGAATATTACGGTCTCATCCAAAAACTGAACACCCTGACGTTTGCACAGCCAAAATACAAACACAACGCCGCAAAGCTCTGGGCAGGACTAAAAGATATTTCCTTTGGCATAAATAAGGGAGCGGCAATGGCTCCTACGCCCGAGTATGACTCAAACGCACCGGGAGCCAGCGGAAGCGCATATGAGGAAATCACCGACAATCAAGTGGCAGGCATCATTGAAGCCGACCGCATCAAACGAAGCAATACGCATATTTATTATCTGGACGGCAGAGTGTTGCGCATCTACTCTATCGAAAAAGAAAACACCAAAGAGGTAGGAAGCTGCGCGCTCTATAGCGAAGACAGAAACGGTTACTTAGACCAAGGGGAATTTTACCTGTCAGACGATTGCAAAACCGCCGTGGTCATCACCCAGTATTATCACGGTGCCGACCGCTACGTGAATCTGGTTTCCCTGGACGTAAGCGACCCTGCCAACATTGCGAAAAAGGATGAATTCAGCGTTACGGGCGAGTATATGTCCTCCCGTAAAACAAACGGAAGCATCCTGCTGTTAACGGAATTTGTTATCGACAGGGAAGAGCTTGATTTTGACGACGAGTCCACCTTCCTCCCCCAAATTGACCAAGGCAACGGCCCCCAAAGCATTCCCGCCGAAGGCATTGTCTCGCCCGAGCAATTAAACAGCACCCGCTACACCGTTGTGATCAAGCTGGACGATGCTTCGCTTGACCTGCAAGGCACCGCCGCATATCTCTCCTATTCCGAGGACGTGTACGTCTCCGAAAACCACGTATTCCTGACCCACGTCTATGCGGATAAACAGCAAAACGAGAACGGAAGCTTCACCAGAAACTCCATGACCGAAATCTCCTGCCTGACCTACGGCGGCGATAGCTTTGAAAGCAAGGGAAGCGTCACTGTCAGAGGCTACGTCAAGGACCAATGGAGCATGGACGAATACGAGGGCATCCTCCGTGTGTTCACCACCACCAACGCCACCACCGTCAGAGAGCAGTCTCATCAAAACGGCACAGTTTCCGCTGAAATTCTCCAAACCGCAACGGGCGCGTCCAACGCCAGCCTCTACTGCATTGACCTCTCTACCTTTGCAGTCGTGGCATCCGTCATTGATTTCGCGCCTCCAAGAGAAGAAATCCAGTCTGTTCGTTTTGACAAAACCACCGCCTATGTCTGCACCTCTATTGAGCTGTCCGACCCCGTGTTCTTCTTTGATCTGTCCGACCTTAACCATATCACCTTCAAGGATACGGGCACGATTGAGGGCTTCTCCACCTCCCTCATCAACCTGGGAAGCGGCTATCTTCTCGGCATCGGCAGGGGTGAAAGCTGGAGCAGCTTCAAGGTAGAAGTCTATGAAGAAACCGAGGACGGTGTCCGTTCCGTCTGCGCCTACGAGCTGGAAAACGCCGAGTACTCCACTCTCTACAAATCTTACTACGTCGACCGTCAGAATCAGCTGGTCGGTCTTGGCATCGTCGACCACAGCCGCCGCGGCAACCACGAAACAAGATACCTTCTTCTCCACTTTGACGGATACGAGCTTGTAGAGCTTGTCAACGTACAGCTTGCGGGCAGGCTCGCCAATATGCGCGGCGTCTGCATCGACGGCTATATGTATATGTTCGGCCAAGATGACTTCAAGGTGCAAAAGGTGTTTGACCGCTAAAGCATCAAACCAATCGCAGAGAAAACAATCATTCAAAAGTTTT
>JAZOBX010000162.1:0-2161 GCA_045596205.1 Eubacteriales bacterium
ATGAACAGGAAGAAAGCAACCCCAAACCTAAAAAATCTATTTTTTCCAAAAATATATACAAAAAGGAAAAAGTGTGATATAATAGAAAGGCATGAAAATCAACGCGCCCCTTTTTGGGGACGAAAGGAACAAATATGTTAACAGCAATCGTAGGTATCAACTGGGGTGACGAAGGCAAAGGCCGTATGGTGGACCTGCTCTCCCGCTCCTATGATATTGTCTGCCGTTACCAAGGCGGTAACAACGCAGGCCACACCGTCATCAACCACAAAGGCAAATTTATTCTCAATCTTCTCCCCTCGGGCATTCTCCGTGAAGAAACCGTCAACGTCATGGGCCCCGGGATGGTCATTGACGTGGAGCATCTCTTTTTTGAGGTGAAACGTCTCCGCGATGCAGGGATTGAAGTCACCCCCGAGCATCTCAAAATCAGCGACCGCGCCACCATCTGTATGCCCTATCACAAGCTCCTTGACATTCTGGAAGAAGACCGTCTGGGCGATGCCAAATTCGGCTCCACCCGTCGCGGTATTGCCCCCGTCTATGCCGATAAATATATGAAAAAGGCGCTCCGCATGGGTGATTTGCTCCACATGGACGATATCAAACGCCGTCTGCCCGCCCTCCTTGAATGGAAAAACCTTATCGTAGAAAAGGGCTACGGCCACGAAGCTGTCGCTATGGACAAAATCGTGGAATGGCTGGAAACCTACGGTCTGGCATTCAAAGACTATATCTGCGATACCACAGAGTATCTGACCAATGCCACCGCCGAAGGCAAATCCGTCATCTTTGAAGCCCAACTGGGCGTGCTCCGCGACATTGACTTCGGTATTTATCCCTACACCTCTTCCTCCTCCACCATCGCCGCCTACGCCCCCATCGGCGCAGGCATTCCCGCTAAAAAGCTGGACAAAACCGTGGGCATTATGAAAGCCTACTCCAGCTGCGTGGGAGAGGGCCCCTTTACCTGCGAGATGTTTGGCGAGGAAGCCGAAGCCCTTCGTGCGGCAGGCGGTGAATACGGCGCCGCCACAGGCCGCCCCCGTCGCGTAGGCGGTTTTGACGTGCCTGCCTCCCGTTACGGCGTGCAGATGCAGGGCGCAGACGAAATTGCCCTCACCAAAATGGACGTGCTTTCCTATATGGACAAAATTCCCGTTTGCGTGGCATACGAGGTAGACGGTGTGAGAACAGAGCAATTCCCCGCAGGCGTAGACCTTGCCAACGCCAAGCCTGTCTACGAATACCTCCCCGGTTGGCAATGCGACATTTCCGCCTGCCGCCGCTTTGAGGACCTGCCCCAAGCCGCCCGAGACTACGTGCTCTACATTGAAAAAGCTACCCGCTCTAACATCCGTTACATCTCCGTAGGCCCCGACCGCGACGCCTACATGGAAAGATGAGATTCACTTCAAAATGAATTTCATCTCATGTTGACCTATTCATCCATCCGAAAGGAGAAAACCATGCAATACGCCGAACTCAAAAATCTTGACCGTTTTGATACCTACGCCGACCTCAAAGGCGTCTACGCCCGCGGTACCCGCGGTCAGTTTGACGCCACCTTCCGTGACTATGTGATGAAGGAAGCTACCCCCGAAATCGAAGCCCTCATCAAGGATTTCCGTGACACATATGAATTTGTCATCATTGACAAAGAATGGGAATATCCCGACGATAACGACGAGATGGGTACAGGCTCCTGTGTCACCACCTACGATTACAGAGACATCGGAGAGGACTGCGTATTTCTCCTCTATGAAGGCAGAATCGTGGGTGTCAGCAGCTTTGGCCACGACGGCCATATGCCCGTGGTCTGGTTCCATGAAAACAACCCCGGCTACCACCTCCACGATGACATCGCCTTCCACCTCAAAAAGCAAAGCTAAATCTCCCATAAGCAAAAACGGCAGACGCTATAGCGTGATACTCTTAACGGAGTATCACGCATCGAGATAAATCCCTCGCGGGATTTTCGATATGGTTTGTATACCTCGCCAAAGGCGAGATATACAAACTCGATATGTGCTGACGCACTCGATATGTTTGCTTCGCAAACGAGGGATTTATCTCATATCGAATTGACGCGTAGCGACAATATATTGTGCTTGAGCATAGCGAAAGCATATCGAGTCAACGAAGTTGACATATCGACAGA